>JAEWRS010000483.1 GCA_023398855.1 Bacillota bacterium | reverse complement strand
AATTTCCGACTTAGCGCCAGTAATGTTTTCTTCCTTGAAATTACCACTCAGCATAATTTCAACAAGGGAAGCCATCGAAAATGTATATAGTGACAATCTGTAGTATTTAAATTTCTTTTGCAAGTCCATTAGAGTAGAGTTTACCTTCGACTGCGCAACAATCAACTGTTTGGAAGTCAAAATCTCGCTGACTTTTTTCTGATATGAGTTCATGTGCTTTCTTGCTGTTCTCTGAATATCAATAACTAACTTATGATTACTCGCAATGAATAGAGCGTTATCCCAATTATTTTTATACTTCGAAATGATGTTAGACAGTGTTTCTACATTAGCCTCAATTTCAGATTCCTTTTCCACTTCCAAGAAAGACAGAATCTGTTTTTCCATCTCGGCAATATTACCTAGCTGCTGCTCGATAGAAAACAACGCAATAGCCATCATCATCGTTGCAGGATCAATCGGCATAACTGCTGTATTTGTTGCCGACAGAGGATCAGCGGCCTGAAGTTGCGCAAACTTTGATGTTCCTTCAGCGGTTTTGAACGCGCCCCAGAAATTGCTGTTCTTTGCCACTTTAAGCGTATCGCCGACGCCGGCATTGGCCAACCGATATAACCCCTGTGTGCTGACAGTAGTTGTTTGAGTGACAGTTCGTAATGCGGGAATGAGAGAGGACACCCCAGTGCCAAGTGTAGCCAGTTGAGCTATGGGCATACTGATGGTATTTTTCTTTGAAATGTCAGTACGAGCATCCAGTAGAATTCCATCCGTTATTTCGATCAAATCATTTCCTGTCCTTGTGATTTCCGAACTATCATTAGCACCATTCCCGTTAAAGCTATCCATACTAGTGATTTCTCCCATGTTCATTTCTCCAATTACACGTTATTTTATGATCTACCGTTAGCCAAACTTTGTGTTATTGCTACATTCGATTGGGTAAGCTATGCAAAATCAAATATTTCCTGTTTTTAATTATGTCTGTACAGCCAAACCCAACTAGATTTGAAATTAATTTCCATCCATATTATATCCTTCACAAGAACTAAATTCAATCATAAATGTCGAAAACAAAAGATGAAAAGCGGAAGCACTTCCGCTTTTCAAGAAACAAGGGTCCTGGACAGATTCGATGATTGAACCAATCAGGGGTCCTGCTCATTACCTGAAGTGTATCAATTTTTTACAAAGCTCAGACATAGCACTAACATTCCATTTACGAAATAAACGTGTTCGGATTTCGCGCGGTTATCTCCACCATGGAAATAAATAGCATAGATTCCTTAATCTGGAATCTATGCTATTCTTTATAAGGTACATGCTAAATTTTTCTATAAGAATTCTTTCCTAATCTGTTTCAAAAACTTCTCCATGTCATCTGACTCTTTTCCAATATCAATTTCGACTTGTTTTTCAAAATGTTTTTGATAAGTATGATCGTAGTTGGCCAGTTTCTCCAAAGTATTACGAAAGGTTGCAATTTCTTCTTTTGTAAAATCCTTAAAGAGATTCAGAAAATACCGATTGGAATTGATGGTGTTTTCCTGCATCACAGATAAACCTTCCTCGGTGATACTGATATTTACACTTCTTTTATCCGTCTGACTAGATTCGCTGGAAAGATATCCCGCTTTGACCATGAAACTTACGAGACGGTTTACATTCTGTTTGCTGGTTCCGAGGGTACTGGCTATATTCACGATGGTTGCTTCTTGCGGCTCCAAATGAGCGATTGCAATCAGCAGCATCAATTGTCTTATTGTAAGATTTTCCAAGTGAGAATCCGCTTCTACTTGTATTTTATTTAAAGCTATAAATAATAGACTGTATGCTTGATGCATATCATCTAAAATCTCAAGTTCCTTTTTATAATGATTGAAGTCCATTTTATACCTCCAATATAGTTCAGCTCAGCGGAGCAAGAAACATCAATAGAATTAAGTATAGCATAGAATCTTCAATTAGTCAACATGTTGACAAATCAAATAGAGAATGATATAGTAACCATGTTGACTAAATTAAACGGATGAAATATTGTTCTGTTATGGAGAGAAGGAATTGATTCAAATGAGAATTTTAGTTTATGGTGCTGGAGTAATCGGATGTGAACTGGCACATGAATTGTACAAAGGCAAAAATGACGTTACAATTCTGGCAAGAGGGAACTGGAAGCAGAGCATTGATAAAAATGGTTTGGTCATCCGCCATTATGGTCAATTGCACACAACAAAAGACCCTATCAAAACGATAGAGGAACTAAAAACAGATGACAAATATGATTTGATTTTTGTGGTGATGCAGTACAATCAGACATTGAATGTCTTACCGCAGCTTGCGAAAAATGTAAGCCGCTATATCGTATTGGTAGGAAACAATATAACTCCGTCGTATTGTCAGGAACAAATTAGGAATCAGTCTGCTGTAGAAAAAGAGATTGCATTCGGATTTCAGGGGACTGGTGGACGCAGAGAAAACGGGAAAGTCATTAGTATGCATCAGATTCGACTTGGAATGACAATAGGTGGGCTAATAGGGCATCTAGCTTCGGAATTTCAAAACAACATTATTACGGCCTTTGAGAAAACAGGGTACCAATTGACATGGGAACAGCACATGGAAGGATGGCTTTTATCTCATGCGGCGCATATCTTACCCACCGCATATATTTGTTATATTCTGGATTGTAATTTAAAACGCACAAGTAAAGAACAGATCAGTCTGGTCTTAGATGCGGTAGTGGAAGCTCATAAAATGCTGAAGGAACATAGGTATCCGATTCGACCGGATGGAGAAGAGGAAGCGTTTGAAGAAAAGCGTAAGAAAAAGCAGCGATCACTCTATTTG
>JAEWRS010000109.1 GCA_023398855.1 Bacillota bacterium | reverse complement strand
TGTTTAGAAATCAAATGCCAGCCGGATCAATGCGATTTCCGGGCGGTTCAACACAAGCTCTATTCCGTCTTCCTGGGTAATGGTCACAGTTTCCCTGTCATAGGATTTAAGCGTTCCTGCATAATCCTTTTGTTTGTTTAATGGTTTATATAACTTAATATCTACTTCTTTACCAATGCTTCTTATAAAATCTTTATCCTTTTTAAGCGGTCTTCCAAGCCCTGGTGAGCTGACTTCCAAAATATAACTGTCCGCAATAAAGTCTTTTTCATCCAGCCAGTCTCCCAGCCTGCGGCTTATGGTCTCACAATCATCTACCGTAATTCCGCCTTCTTTATCTATATATGCACGCAGATACCAGCTTCCTGCTTCTTTTACGTACTCCACGTCAACCAGTTCATAATTGTTTTCTTTCATAAGGGGCAGTAAAAAGCTTTCTGTCTTTGCCTCATACTCTTCTCTCTTTGCCATCTTTCTCCCACCTTTCCAAACAAATTGAAAGAGTGGACTTTCGCCCACTCTTTATCTCTCAACTGTCATGTTATCTTGAATAGTATAACACCGTTTGTTCCCCATTGCAAGGGCTTTTTCTTATATTTTCCACCAGAGTTAATAAATTCTATATTTTTTACCTTATGGTTCTGAAAACTTTTGCTGGGAGGCAATTTGCTGTGTAACGATACCCGAACCATACCCAAGGTTCTTTTCTATGTGTCCGGATCGTGTTATAATGAACCATAATCACAGGCCAGCACCAGGAGGAGGCAGAGAAATCCATGAAACGGAAAGCAACGAAACTATACTGGTGGAAGGACCCCTATGATCACATAGGGACTTCAGAAATGTATTTGGAATTAATGCGGGACAATCTGCGCTTTCACAGCAGATACTGTGAGGATTATGGGAATCTTCTGCGATCAGAGGGGTTTCAGCCTGATATGATTCAGAACGAGCAGGATCTGGCATTGATTCCGGCAGTTCCCACACTCTTCTTGAAAAAGCATACCATGACAACCGTACCGGCATGTAACATGCAGATTACCGCCCATTCGTCCGGGACCACCGGTGTCAGGAGTTTTGTGGGGTTCGACAAAACCACACTGAAACAGGCAGAGCGGATGGTGGGTGGTTTTTTCAGGCATCACCGGCTGATATCCCTGCTGCCGGCGAATTATGTGATTTTAGGGCGCAGACCGGAGAAAGGCCAGGTTCCCGGAGCATATAAAACTCTGATGGGTGCCACGAAGCTGGCTCCGGCCGCTTCCTTAGTATATATGGACGGCCTTGCAGACAGGAAGATAACCAAAGTTCTGGACCGGTATGCAAAACAGAACATGCCTGTACGGCTGTTAGGTTTTCCTGCTTATTTAAACGGGCTTTTAAAAGTTCTTCAGGAAAAGGAAATCCGATACCGTTTTCCAAAAGGGTCCAGGATTCTGATGGGCGGCGGATTTAAGCAGCATGCAGCAGAAAACCGGAGCGAAGCTGACCTCCTGCAGAGGATACAATATTATCTGGGAATTGATGCGGCTTTTGTTCATGAATTTTTCAGTCTTGTAGAGCATCCGGTCCCATACTGTAAGTGCAGCCGGGGATACTTTCATGTGCCGGTCTATAGCCGGGTCATCATCAGGGACAGCATCAGCCTAAAACCCCTTCCTTACGGTAAGGCGGGGCTTTTGAATCTCATATCCCCGTTGGTTTACAGTATGCCCCTTGGCAGTGTGATCACAGATGATTTTGCTGTGCTTTATCAGGGCGGGACCTGTAAATGCAGTAATCCGGCTCCTTATTTTAAATGGCTTGGAAGGGCCGGAATCATGGATATCCGCACCTGTGCCGCCCAGGCTGTCAGCCGGGAAGGAGGAAATCTATGAATTTAATTTTCGGCAGGAGAATTTCCGGGCTGCCTGATCAGGAGCTGCTGAGAGAAATATACAGGAACATCAGGAAGACTTTGGAAGGCCCGCCTCTTGATACAGAGATTGTTATCAGTGCCTGTGTGCAGCTGTGCCAGCGTCTGGAACAGCCAGAGAGCATGGCTTCTCTGCTGCGTATGGGCGTGAGCGAAGAGGACTTATCCAGGCATTTGGTTCGGGTGCAGAAGCAGCTGAGCCGGGAACAGCTGACCTCCCGGCTGAAACGGGAACTGGGAACGGAACAGGGAGCCCATACCCGCGCAGAATGGCTCCCTCTTGGAACACTTCTGTGTATTACTTCTGGAAACGCTTACGGTCTTGCGGCTTACTGCGTGCTGGAGGGGCTGCTGACCGGCAATATTACCATGCTGAAGCTTCCAGGTGAGGGGGACGAAGTGTCCCTGCTCCTTTTGGAATGGCTGATGGAAGCTGAGCCGGAGCTGGCTGAATATATTTATGTGCTTGGCTTTCACTCTACCGACATAAAGCTGCTGCTTACATTTGCCCGAATGGCAGACGCAGTAGTGGTTTGGGGAAGTGATGAAGCCGTTAAAGCAGTACGCAGCCTGGCAGCGCCCAATATCCGTCTGATAGAATGGGGCCATAAGATGGGTTTCGCCTATATTGAGCCAGGCGGGGTGACAGATGGAGAATTGCAGGAGCTGGCTCTTCATATGTGCCGCACCAGGCAGCTTTCCTGCACATCCTGCCAGGGAATCTATCTGGACTCAGATGATGTTCAGCTGGTGCAGCGATTTGCCTTAAATTTCCTGGATATCCTGGCGGCTGTATCCGGCGAGGCACTTAGGGCGGCACTTTCCCATGAACAGAAAGCTCAGCTAGCCCTGAAGCTGCGAAGCCGGGAAATCGAAGCGGCTTTGCATCCAGAACAGGGACACTTATACCGTCGCGGCCAGGTCAGTGTCCGGGCCGACAGCAGCAAGGGGCTGGAGTCATCTGACTTTTTTGGCAACTGTTGGGTGAAACCACTGCCAAAAAATCAGATTCTGCGAGTACTGAAGCCTTACAAGAGTTATCTGCAGGCTGCTGCTCTTTACTGCCGGCCTGAACACCGGGTGCAGTATGAGAACCGTTTGTTCCAGGCAGGGGTAGGCCGGATTACAACCGCCCGGAAATTAGATGGCATTGATTTCAGCCTGCCTCATGACGGAGAATACTCATTGAGAAAATACAGCCGGATGGTTCTCAGGCATTAAAGGGCGGTACATATCATTTCATACATAAGGAGTAGGGAGCACTGGTCTTCACACTCCTTTTTTTTGTACATATCATAACACTATATCAGATCAAATCTGTCAAATAAGGAGGGCCCATGAAGCCAAAACTGGAAGTTCGCGGGATCAGTTACTCCTATCATTCCCTTGAGGGTGAGACGCTGGCCCTTTCCAATATATCATTTACTGCCGAAAACGGAGAATTTCTTGCAATTGTCGGCCCATCCGGCTGCGGGAAATCAACCCTTCTTTCTTTATTAAGCGGATTATTGACACCTGACGAAGGAGAAATATGTATTGACGGTGTTTCCCAGGCGGAATCACGGGTCAATATGGGATACATGCTGCAGAGGGACCATCTTTTTGAATGGCGTACCATCATTGGAAATGCGGAGCTGGGACTGGAAATCCAGAAAAAACGAAATAAAAGTTCCACAGAAAAGCTGCATCAGATGCTCCATACTTACGGCCTTGGAAGTTTTGAACAGGCAAAGCCGTCTGAATTGTCCGGAGGCATGCGGCAGCGTGCCGCTTTGGTCCGTACCCTGGCCCTGGAACCGGACCTTCTTTTATTAGACGAACCTTTTTCCGCCTTGGATTATCAAACCAGACTCTCCGTCTGTGATGACATCAGTTCCATCATAAAAAGCACTCATAAAACTGCGATTTTGATCACCCATGACCTTTCAGAAGCCATCAGTGTTGCCGACAGGGTTATCGTACTGACAAGCAGGCCAGGTAAAATAAAAGCCATCATTCCTATTTCCTTTGGAAAAGATAATATAAGGCCCCTGACACGGCGGAATATGCCGGAATTTTCTGTTTATTTTAATCAGGTATGGAAGGAGCTGCAGAACCATGATTGAAACAAAGCCCACTTTGGCTCAGCAGGAGTTCATAGAAAAAGAAAAGCTGCACCGCCGCAATGTGCGGATTTGGCGAAGCATGCTGCTAATACTGTTTCTTTCCCTTTGGGAGCTGTGTGCAAGACTGGGTATGATCAATGACTTTATATTCAGTTCTCCCTCCCGTATGACAGTCTGCTTCCTTAATATGGCAGCAGACAAAAGCATTTTTATACACATTGGGGTAACCGTAATGGAAACCCTCATAAGTTTTACTCTTGTCACCATTTCAGGCCTTCTGATTGCCGTTTTATTATGGTCCAGCCGCAGCATATCAGAAGTGCTGGAGCCTTATCTGGTCATGCTGAACAGTCTTCCCAAATCAGCCCTTGCCCCCATTTTGATTGTGTGGCTTGGCAACAATATTAAGACCATTATCGTTGCTTCTATTTCCGTGGCAGTCTTTGGATGCATCATGACTCTTCATACCGGTTTTTCCCAGATAGACCCTGATATGATCAAGCTGATCTATTCTTTGGGAGGAACAAAGAAAGATGTGCTTTTTAAGGTGCTGCTTCCAGGTTCTGTTCCGCTTATTATCAGCAATACAAAAGTCAACATCGGACTATGTCTGGTGGGTGTTATTATTGGTGAGTTTTTAGCGGCGAATAAAGGACTTGGATACTTGATTATTTATGGAAGCCAGGTATTCCAGATGGATCTGGTTGTGATGAGTATCGTTATCCTGTGTATTGTATCTGCCATACTGTATCAGGGCATAGCTCTATTGGAAAAGAAAATTAAATTCTGACTTTTCATTTGTAAAAAGAGCTTTTACAGTATACTTTTTCACCATACTGTAGAAGCTCCTTTTATCAACTGATGCCATGGCAGACGCCAGGCAACTGATTTGAAAACCTCATTCATTTATTTGCTTTATACGCTGACTAATGCTCCCCTTTTTATGCCGTCCATAAGCGACAAATGGTATTAAAATGCACATAAATACCAATGATAGTCCCAATAAAAACAGTGCCGGAAAAGGATACACAAATTTAA
>JAEWRS010000371.1 GCA_023398855.1 Bacillota bacterium | reverse complement strand
CGCCCTTCTCCTGCATGGTAATACCATACAAACGGTCTGCAGAAATCATTGTGCCACGTCTGTGCGTAATAACAATAAACTGAGTGGACTTTGTCAGTTTATGGAGATATTTTGCAAAACGGTCCACGTTAGAATCATCCAAAGCCGCTTCAATCTCGTCTAGAAGACAGAATGGAGAAGGTTTTAAATTCTGAATGGCAAACAGCAGTGCAATAGCTGTTAATGCTTTTTCCCCACCTGACAGCTGCATCAGATTCTGAAGCTTTTTGCCTGGGGGCTGAGATATGATCTGGATTCCTGCTTCCAGAATATCCTCATCCTCCACTAATTCCAAAGTTCCCCGTCCTCCGCCGAAAAGCTCCTTAAATACCTTGTCAAACTCCAGCCGTATTTCGCGGAACTTTTCTTCAAACTGCTTTCTCATTCCCATATCCAGTTCTTCAATGATCTTAAACAGGGTAGCTTCGGCTGCCACCAGATCATCGTGCTGAGTCTTCATGAAGGTGTATCGCTCAGATACTTCTTTATAATCTTCAATGGCATTGACATTGACATTGCCAAGCTTACGGATATCTTCTTTTAAGGACTGGATCATACGTTTGATCTCCGGAAGTGATGTCCATTCTTCATCTCTTAATTCATTTGCAGTGGAATAAGTCAGTTCGTATTCATTCCACATATAATTGACATGACTCTCCAGCCACTCATCCAGTTTTTCCTTCTGGCTTTGTAAGCGGAACAATTCTTTATCCAAAAGGCTGATTCTTCCGGTAAGCTCTTCCCTCTTTCGGAATAATTCCTTCTGTTCCCTGGAGCCTGCCTCTTTTTGCGCGGATTTTTCATTAATGATCCGTTCCAGTTCTTCTGAGTGTAACATTTCTTCCTGGATCCTGACTTTTAAGCATTCTATTTCCTTTTGTTTCTCTTCTATAATGGTGTTAGAACCGTCTGTACCGTTTGAAAGCCCTCCAAGCTCCGCTTCCAAACGGTGTACTTCTTCCTTTACACGCCGGATATTTTCCTGTTCAAAATCATCCTTTTGCTTTAGACCTGAGGCTTTCAGCTGGACGGACGACAAATCTTTGGAATACTGTTCCCTGTCTGATCTGGCTTTTTCCAGACTGCCGTTTAAACGTTCCAGTTCTTCCACCGTATCCTGATTCTGACTTTCCAGCTTATCCACCGCGGCAAGAAGCTCCAGCTGGCTGGCGCTGATCTCCCGGATCTGCACTTCCAGCTGACCGTTTTCCCTCTCCAGATCTCCGTAGGATTCCTTGATTTCTTCCTTTTTATCCTCAATCCGGCGTATATTTATTTTAACCGTATTTTGTCTTAAATAAAGCTGCTGTTTTTCTGAACGGATCTTTTCCAGTTCCTCCCTGCATTCTGCAAGGAGTCCCTCATTTATCACCAGCTCTGTTTCCAGGCGTTCCACATCAGAAAGGGCTTTGGTGCAGATTTCTTCCAGTTCTTCCATCTCCCGTTTCCGCCCCAGCAGATTGCTTGTATTCTTAAAGGCGCCGCCTGTCATGGAACCTCCCACGCTTAAGAGTTCACCTTCCAGAGTTACGATTCTGAACGAATACTGAAACTTTTTTGCAATGACGATGGCATGGTCAATGGTATCCACTACAACCACACGTCCCAGCAGATAATTTAGCAGACCTTCATACTGGCTGTCTGTTTCCACCAGAGTATTGGCAAGTCCTAAAACTCCTGGCTCAATAAGTACCCGGTCCTGGCGGAAGGTATCCCTTCCTCCAATGCTGGTCAATGGAAGGAAGGTGGCTCTTCCATACCGGTTTTTCTTTAAATATTCAATCAGGTGTTTTGCAGTGGCCTCTGAATCGGTAACAATATTCTGGATGCTTCCTCCAAGAGCTGTCTCAATCGCAATCTCATATTTTTTCGGCACTGCGATCAAATCTGCCACCACTCCATGGATGCCGTGAACCCGGTCTCTTACCTCCATGATCCGGCGGATGCTGCCGCCATAGCCTTCGTACCGTTCGGCAATGTTTCTTAAAGACTCCAGCTTTGTATAACTGGTATGATATTCCTGCTGCTTATCATTTAAATTCTTATTTAGTCTTTTGATCTCGCCTTCCAGCTCTTCTTCCCTTCCTTCACTAAGGGATTGGGCCTTCTGCCCTTCAAAAATTCCTGACTCAATCTCATCAGCTTCTTTTTGAAGAGCCGCCAGCTGCTCATCCTGCTCCGACTCATCACTTTTAAATTTTAAAAGCTTTTGGCAGACCTCGGACCGGCGCACATTTACCTGTTCCAGCATGGCTTCATACCGCTGCTGTTTTGCAGTCAAAGAGGCCTTTTCATTGAGGATTCCAATGATACTTTCCTTGCCTTCTTCTATCTTCTGTCCCAGAATCCGGATATTTTCATCTTCTGAACGTAAGGTTTCTTCTGCATCTAAAAGCTCTTTTACGGCTGTTTGAACCTGGTCTGCGATCAGAGACCGCTCTGTCTCGTAGGAAGCAGCCTGATCCATTTTTAACTGGACTTCTCCATGAATGGCCCTCACTCTTCCGGCAATATGTTCCGCATTCATCTGCTCTGTATTAATCTGTTCCTTTAATACATTAATCCGGCCTTCCAGGCTCCCTGTCTCTACGTTGGATTTGTTCTTTTCATTCCCAGCTGTACTGACAGACTGTTCCAGTTCCGCCAGATATGTATCCAAAGCATCATATTTTTCCCGAATTCCTTCTGACTTTTCCTTTGTATCTTCCAGGTCAAGGGAAACAATCGTCTCCTTTTCCTGGTTTTCTTTCATCTGGACCTGAATACCTTCAGTTTCCATCAGGAACTGGTTTACATCGTATTTTTTTAAATCTTCCTTCAGACGGAGATATTCCTTAGCAGCCTCGGACTGTTTAGCAAGGGGGCCTACCTGCTTTTCCAGTTCCGTAAGGATGTCATTCACACGGATGAGATTTTGTTTTTCATCTTCCAGTTTTTTCTGGGCGATGAGCTTGCGCCGTTTAAATTTAACAATACCGGCGGCCTCATCAAACAATTCCCTTCGCTCCTCCGGCTTTCCGCTTAATATCTTATCGATCTGTCCCTGACCGATAATGGAATAACCCTCTTTTCCAATTCCGGTATCATAGAACAATTCATAAATATCCTTTAAACGGCAGGCACTGCCATTGATCATGTACTCGCTTTCGCCAGAACGGTACACTCTCCGCGAAACCGTTACCTGTTGGTAATCAATGGCCAGGTGATTGTCAGAATTATCCAGGGTAATGGCAACATAGGCAAAGCCCTGAGGTTTTCTCAGTTCTGTTCCGGAAAAGATCACATCCTGCATATTCGAGCTTCGCAGCTGCTTTACCTTTTGCTCGCCAAGGACCCAGCGCACGGCATCAGCAACATTGCTCTTGCCGCTGCCGTTAGGGCCTACAATACCTGTAATTCCGTTATGAAATTCAAAGATGATCTTATTGGCAAAAGATTTAAAACCCTGGATTTCAATACTTTTTAAATACATACCCTTCTCCGTTCTTAAGGCTTAAGATCCCATGATAGGCTGCCACCTGTTCTGCCGCCTTTTTTGTCCGCCCTGTTCCCCTGCCGATTATCTCCTGGCCTATGAGGACCTGGGCTTCAAATACCTTATTGTGGTCTGGTCCTTCTTCCCGCAAAAGCTCATAGCTTAATGGCTCGTCCGTTTTACTCTGTACGATCTCCTGCAAGATAGTCTTGCTATCATAAAAGAGCTGCTTATGTTCCAGATCATTCATGATGAAACGAAGGATAAACTCTTTTGCATTAGCAAAACCACCGTCCAGATAAATGGCCCCGATCAACGCTTCCATAGCATCAGATACAATCGATGCACGCCCCCTGCCTCCTGTGGCTTCTTCTCCCTTACCCAAAAGCAGATATTCTCCTAATCTTATGCACTCAGCGCAATAGGCAAGAGTAGGCTCACAGACAATACTGGCGCGTATCTTTGTCAAATCCCCTTCCGGTCTGTCCGGATATTTGTGATACAGGCAGTCACTGGAAAATACCTCCAGCACAGAGTCACCCAAAAACTCCAGACGCTCGTTGCTTTCCAGCTTGTTTAACCGATGCTCGTTGGCATAGGAGCTGTGAGTCATTGCCCGTGTCATAAGTTGCCTGTCCGAAAAACGGTAGCCGATCCGTTCCTCCAATTCTTTTAAATTCCTGCTCATTCCACACCTCTCTCTCATTATGAAAGAAGGTGCTGCGGACAGACTTAAAAGTCCCTGGCAGCACCCACATCTATTAATTTAAAGCATTCTTGATCTGTTCTACTGCGTCACTGACACTTACGATATTTTCTGCCACTTCCGTTGGAATCTCAATATCAAATTCCTCTTCAATGCCCATGATTATCTGGAACACATCAAGGGAGTCAGCGCCAAGGTCATCCACAAATGTGGAGTTCATGGTCACCTCATCCGGCTCAATATTTAACACCTCTGCAATTATGTTCTGTAGCTTCTCAAATTCCATTTCTTTTCCTTCCTCTCTCCTATACTTGATTTCCTTATTTTTGCCCATGTTTTCTGGGCATAAAGGTATGCCCGATGGGCGTTCCTTATTTTTGCCCATGTTATTTGGGCATAAAGGTATGCCCGGAGGGCGTTCTTTCATTCTTTTTTAAGACTTTCTCTTATCTTATCATTAATTCCCTGTTCTTTGAAGGTTACACATTGAAGTATAGAGTTTTTCACTTCTATCGCCTTTGAATTACCATGGGTCTTCACTACCAGGCCATTAAGTCCCAGAAGCGGCGCTCCCCCGTGCTGAGATGCGTCAAACGACTTTAGGCTTTCCTTCAAAGCTGGCTTTACAAGCAGAGCTCCGATTTT
>JAEWRS010000112.1 GCA_023398855.1 Bacillota bacterium | reverse complement strand
GTCGGGCGAATATGTTTGATTTTTGTGTTTTCACGGGGTAAAATAAAGAAAACATCGAAAGGAGAAGACGAATGGCAAATACGGCAGATATTAGTTTTGTTCATTTGGGGATTACAATCGACCATTTGCGAAACAGTATCTCAATATTTGGATTCCGCATTGCATTTTACGGAATTATCATTGGATTTGGAATATTGGCAGGACTTTGGATTGCAACAAGCGACGCAAAACGCAGGGGACAAGATCCGGATATTTATCTGGACTATACCCTATATGCAATCATAATTTCTATTATGGGGGCCAGAATCTATTATGTAATATTTGATTGGGACAACTATAAGGATGACCTGCTCCAAATTTTAAATACCAGGGCAGGAGGACTGGCCATTTATGGAGGTGTCATAGCGGCCGTCATAACTCTAATTGTTTATGCCAGGGTGAAGAAACTTTCCTTCTTTTCTTTGGCAGACACTGGATGCCTTGGATTGATAACCGGACAAATTATAGGAAGATGGGGAAACTTCTTTAATTGCGAAGCGTTTGGCGGATATACCGACGGCCTGTTTGCTATGAGAATCAGAAGAGCGCTGGTTAACGAGAATATGATATCAAGGGAGCTTTTGAACCATTTGATCGTTAGAGATGGGGTAGAGTATATACAGGTTCACCCCATGTTCTTATACGAGTCGGTCTGGAATCTCTGCGTACTGGCATTTATGCTTTGGTACAGAAAACGCAAGAGATTTGATGGGGAGATGCTTTTTATTTACCTGCTTGGCTATGGTTTGGGACGAGTGTGGATGGAAGGACTCCGCACGGACCAGCTAATATTCTTTAGTACTGGCATTCCGGTGTCTCAGGCACTGTCATTAATATTAGTAGTGATATCTACTCTTGTGCTCTTCTGCAAACACAGACAGATACGAAAAAAGAGCAAAGGAGAAGTAATGATATGATGATGTCAAAAGAAGAGTTAATACGTGATATTGAAGATGCAAGGGAAAGATTAAATAAAAGTATTGAGCGTGATGATGAAGATATTATATATAACAGAAGTGTGGAACTGGATAAATTAATTGAGCAATATATTGCCGCAGGCTATTGATACCAAAAGCCTGTGATGTGTTTTGTGCATTTTTATAAAAGAACGGATAGAGCTTTAGCTCTTTCCGTTCTTTTTTGTGGGATCAATTAGTTTGTAATATGCCAAAAGATATAATAACAGCAGAAAAAGTAATTTGACACAATTCTCAGAGGGATGTAATATTTATCTAAGTATTGTCGAAAACTGTAAAAGACAGGGAATGTGTCTGGAGGTGGGAAAATGAAGCACTTATCGTTCCGAATGAAATTGACACTGGTTTTTATTATTACAGCCATGATTGAAGGAGCTATGATAGGGAGCCTCTCCTTTTCCCATAGCAAGGCAATTGTAGTGAAAAATAAAAAACAGGAGATGTCAGACACGATCAACCGCATTGATATCAACATCAATGTTAAGGTCCGCTATATCATGGAGATTCTCGATAATGCGGCAGCCAGCCAGCTTGTGCGGGATGCGTGCACTCCCGGCTGGGTTGAGGAGGATCAGCAGGTCAGACGCACTTATCTGGATGATTACTGTAAAAGTCTCATTAAATCAGTGGGGGAACAGATGGACATCTCTATCATGAATTCCTCCCAGGTATTGTACACTACATCCGATACAGGAGACTCGGGAATTATATCAAAGAAGACTTTAAAAAGCTACGAAGAAGCCTTAAATGGAAGGAACAACAAGCCTGTCTGGACAGGAATCATGCCAAAGCTTTTTTCGCCGCCAGGGGAAAATCATCAGTCAGTTACTGTTGTCAGGGCTATCCAGGCCAAGGAGGATGGGAGCAATATAGGTATTATGGTGATCGAGCTGGACCCAGACATGTTCAGCAATTTATTATTGGGGAACCAGGGGCTGTTTCAGTACCAATACCTCTTTATTTTGGATCAGAAGGGCCAGATCATCTGCAGCAATCCCAAGATAAATAACGGCTGGCAGGAAGAAATCAATGACCGGTTTGAACGGGGAATCCGGCGCTTTGAATTAATATGGAACGGCAAGAGATATTATGTATGCGGGCAATATAACGGTATTACAGGCTGGAGATCTTATTCAGCCATACCTTTTGAAGGTTTGTTTCCTCAGGCAGGGGATTTAAACAAAGCGATATGGCTGGTTGGACTGGGAAGCACCTTTGGAATTGCCATTGTCATCGTTCTTTTGGTCTACGCTTTAGCAGGGCCTATCAAGCGGCTTTCCAATGCAATGGGACAAGTGCAAAAGGGTGATTTTACTGTCCGCGTTCCCAACAAGAGAAAGGATGAAATCGGGGAACTGACGGAATCATTTAATTACATGCTAGAAGAGATTAATACCTTGATCAGGCAAGTGTATCAGGAAAAAATTGCCCAGAAAAATGCAGAGGTCCAGGCTCTCCAGGCACAGATTAATCCTCATTTTCTTTATAACACACTAGATTCAGTCAATTGGATGCTCATAGACAGGGAAGAATATGATATCAGCGATATTATCCTTTCCCTGGCCAGTCTTATGCGTTACAGTATTGAGGATGAAAACTCATTTGTACCCCTTAAAAAGGAAATCACATACGTCCAGTGTTATTTAAAAATACAAAAAAACCGTCTGGAAGAACGGCTGGACTATTCTGTGGAGGGTGAAGATGACTTGGCAGAGGTACTGGTTCCCAAGCTTATATTGCAGCCTATTGTAGAAAATGCCATCACCCATGGTATTGAACCAAGAAACCAGAAGGGGAATATCCGAATGGTAATAAAAGATATTGGGGAAGAAATGCTCATCACTGTGGAGGATAATGGGATTGGTATGACTTCTGAACAGCTCAGGCATCTAAGGGAGGATGTGCCTGATATAGAGAAGGAGGGGCATACGGGAATTGGAATCAGGAACGTGGACCGGCGTATCCGGCTCCATTATGGAGAGCCTTATGGAATTGCCATAGAGAGTACCTGCGGAAAAGGAACCATTGTAAGTCTTCGCATACCGAAAAATCACCGTCTCGTAACAGAAGCTGAGAAAGGAGCGCACGCTTAATATGAAGCTCATCATCGTGGATGACGAACCGAAAATCAGAAAAGGTCTATGCAAGCTGTTGGATGCCCAGGAGGGGTTTGTGGTCACAGGGGTATTTGAAGATGTCCATTCGGTACTAAAAGCTTTGTATGAACTGGAAGCTGATGTGATTATTACTGACATAAAAATGCCGGAAGTGTCAGGTCTTGAGCTTATTCGACAGATCAGGGAGAGGAACTTAAATATCCGCATTATCATCTTAAGCGGATACAGCAATTTTTCCTACGCTCAGAAAGCTATTGAATTGGGAGTGACCAGATACTTGTTAAAGCCAACTGATCCCAGAGAGCTTCTTTCTGTATTGAGGGAAGTAGAAAGGGAGCTTTCACCAGAGGTTTCCGGACAGGAGGAGCAGCCGGCTGATGGAGAAAGCGAGGTTGGAAATTTGCTGGTGGTGAAGGCCATCCAGTATATTGAAGTTCATTATGGAGGCAAAATTGCACTGAAGGATATGGCCAGGGAGCTTCATTTGTCTCCGAATTATCTGTGTGAGCTTTTTAAGCGTCATACCGGCAAGAATCTCATGGAATATGTGACCGAATACCGGATGCTGAAAGCCAAGTCCTATTTAAGTCATGTAGAATACAAAGTGGCAGATGTGGCGGAAATGGTGGGATACAAGGAAGCAAAATATTTCAGCAGTGCATTTAAAAAGGCATATGGCATCACACCTCTTGAGTACCGGAACAAGCGTTGATTATTAGGGAAACACTTAAGAAAAGATGGGAAAATAGCTAAAAAGTTAATCCTGTCTTTCTTTTATTTGGTCAAAATAACAAAAAACATAATATTTTGGTGTAAATAGTAATTTGATAGAATTGCGAGGAATGTCAGGAGATGATAATCTATTATCACAAACATCTCGCAAACGTCTGTGAATCATATTGGTAGTGTATAACTGTCAGATATTATTGGGAACAGATGCAAAAAAAAGGAGGAACTTCGTATGAAGAAAAGATTTGGCGCATTACTCATGGCAGCAGTAACAGCAGCAGCACTGGTGCTTAGTGGCTGCGGTACGAATGGAAAGACAGAGAGTGCGGCTGAAACAAAGGCCCAGGCAGGAGGAAAAAGCGCGGCTGATTATAAGATTGTCCTGATTCTTCCCGGTCCTATCAATGACCAGAGCTGGAATGCCACGAACTATGCAGGGCTTACTGCCTGCAACGAAAAGCTGGGCACCAAAATGGAGTATGTTGAAAATGTGCAGGCATCTGATTATGAGTCAACCTTCCGGGAATATGCAGAGCGAGGCTACGACTTAATTATGGCAGCAGGTTCTCAGTTTGATGAAGCGGTTGCAGCAGTGGCTCCTAATTATAAAGACACCACTTTTTGTGCGGTAAACGGTTCTAAGTGTGATGGAGAGAATGTGGCTCCTATCTTCCCTAAGGAATATGAAGCCAGCTACATTGCTTCGATCCTCGCAGGAAATGTGACAAAGAACGGAAATTTCGCAACCATCGGAGGCTTTCCTAACGAACCAATGGAGCATTTGATGGATGTATATGAAAAGAATTCAGTTAAGATCGCTGAAAGCCGGGGTATTGCCGGTGCAAAGGCTACAAGAGCTTATGCAAACAGCTGGAATAATGTTGCCCTTGGCAAACAGATGGCAGAGCAGATGATTGACAACGGTGCTGACACTCTGTTTGTATATGCCAATGAGGTTGGTCTTGGAAGCATTGAAGCAGCAAAGGCAAAAGGCGCAAAATTTATCGGTTTTTCCAGTGACCAGACAACCATTGATCCCAATACGGTTGTGGCATCTGTTAATTTTGATTTTAAGAATTTTTATATCTGGGCTCTTGGGCTTTACATGGATGGCAAGCTTTCTGGTAATATGGTTCATGAGGCTGGTATTAATGAAGACATTTTTGTACCGGTATATACCGATAACATTTCCCAGGATATGAAGAATGCAGTTGATCAGGGAATCAAGGATTTTAAGGATGGAAAGGTAGATTTACAGGCCATGTTTGAAAAGTAAGAAGTACCGGAGGGCAGACCCAGAAAGAACAGGATTGTTTTAACTGGGCCGCCCTCATCGTTTAAAAGGAGGAGCTTCGTGAATACACCGTTTTTTGAATTAAAGAACGTATCAAAATATTTTGCCAGGGTCGTGGCAAACAAGGACATTTCTTTTTCCGTAAATAGAGG
>JAEWRS010000068.1 GCA_023398855.1 Bacillota bacterium | reverse complement strand
TTTGACAAAGAGATCATGGGGAGGCTGTAATCATGGGAATCATTGATTTCAAGGCTACAAAATGCAAGCACTGCTATAAATGTATCCGTAACTGTGAAGTCAAGGCTGTCATGATTAAGGATGAGCGGGCAGAAATCATGCCTGACAAATGCATTTTATGCGGAAAATGCATGCAGGTCTGTCCTCAGTCGGCAAAGACTCTCATCAGTGATCTGGAACTGGTAAAGGGCTATATTGACGCTGGAATACCCACTGTCATTTCTCTTGCTCCGTCCTATATGGGCTTGTTAAGTTACCGGTCCATTGGCCAGGTAAATGGCGCCCTTAAAAAGCTGGGGTTTGCCGACGTAAGGGAGACCTCTGAGGGAGCAGCTGTTGTGACTGCGGAATATGCAAGGCTTTTAAAAGAGGGGGAGATGGAGAACATCATCACCACCTGCTGTCCCAGCGTCAACGATTTAATTGAGATTTATTATCCCCAGCTGATTCCCTATCTGGCTCCTGTGGTATCCCCTATGATTGCCCATGGAAAGATGATAAAAGATGAAATGGGACCGAATGTTAAGGTGGTCTTCTTAGGGCCATGTATTGCTAAGAAAAAGGAAGCAACGGACCCGCGCCATAGTGGCTATATTGATGCTGTCCTGAATTTTAATGATATCACCAGGTGGCTTACTGAAGAGGAAATCACCATTGAAGACAGCGAGGATATCCCCTTTACCAACAGGAATCCAAGGGTCAACCGTCTATATCCGGTTACCAATGGAGTCGTGAATTCTGTTCTTGCAACGGAAGAGGAACGGGATAGATACCGGAAGTTTTATGTCCATGGCTGTCTCAACTGCATGGATCTGTGCGAAAGCATGGTGAGGGGCGGGATTAAAGGCTGTTTTATAGAGATGAATATGTGTTCCGGAGGCTGCATCAAAGGGCCTACGGTTGATGATGAAAGCGTATCCAGATTTAAGATTAAGCTGGATATGGAGGAAACCATTGCAAAGGAACCAGTGCCGTGGGAAGAACTGACCCCGGTTATGGAACACATTTCCTTTGGAAAGCGGTTTCTGGACCGGTCTCCCCGGGAGGGCCTGCCAACAGAAGCCCAGATTCAGCAGATACTGAAAATGACGGGAAAGAACAGGCCTGAGGATGAGTTAAACTGCGGCGCCTGCGGTTATTCTACCTGCAGAGAAAAGGCCATAGCGGTTTTTCAGAAAAAGGCAGAGCTTAACATGTGCATACCCTTTATGCATGAAAAGGCCGAATCCTTATCGAACCTGGTTATGGAAACCTCTCCAAATATTGTTTTAATTGTTGATAAAGATATGAAGATTTTAGAATATTCTGCGGTGGGAGAACGGTATTTTGGAAAAACCAGGCAGCAAGCCTTGACCATGTATTTATATGAACTCATTGATCCTTCTGATTTCCAGTGGGTTTATCAGACCCATCAGAAGATCCATGGAAAAAAGGTGACTTATGGGGAATACCGTATTTCCACTCTTCAGAATATTATATATATTGAAAAGGAAGATGTAGTATTAGCTACCTTCATAGACATTACCAAAGAGGAAGAACAGGCAAGACAAGAGTACGAAAAGAAACTGGAAACCATTGATCTGGCTCAGAAGGTCATTCACAAGCAGATGATGGTAGCCCAGGAAATTGCAGGCCTTTTAGGGGAAACAACCGCGGAGACCAAAACCACGCTCACAAAGCTTTGTAGGTCCTTATTGGATGAGGGAAGTGAAAGTGAGGTCAAGTGATGGGAGTTACCGTAGATGTTGCTTACAAAAGCCTGAATAAATTCAAAGAAGTGCTGTGCGGGGATAAGGTGGAGGTATTACAGACTGAGGATTCCAACATCATGATCCTGGCTGACGGCATGGGCAGCGGGGTAAAGGCCAATATTCTGGCCACCATGACCTCCAAGATTCTTGGGACAATGTTTTTAAACGGTGCAACCCTGGAAGAGTGTGTGGAAACTATTGTAGAAACTCTTCCGGTGTGTCAGGTGCGCCAGGTGGCTTATTCCACCTTCAGCATTCTCCAGGTGTTTCATGACGGAGAAGCCTATCTGGTGGAATTTGATAATCCCGGCTGCATCTTTATCCGGGAGGGAGGCCTGGTTTCTATTCCCCAAAACACCCGGGTGATACGGGATAAAAAAATCAATGAATACCGCTTCAAGGTGAGTAAAGGGGATGCCCTGATTCTTATGAGTGACGGAACCATCCATGCAGGAGTGGGTCAGCTGTTAAATTTTGGCTGGCTATGGGATGACATTGCATCCTATGCAGTGAAGCAGTACTGTCTGACCATATCAGCGGTGCGCCTTGCCGCTGTTTTAAGCCGTGCCTGTGATGAGCTGTATCAGTACCGGCCCGGTGATGATACAACGGTTGCGGTTATGAGGATCATCGACAGAAAGACAGTGCATCTGATGACAGGTCCTCCCAGGAAACCGGAGGATGACAGTTGTATGGTAGAGGATTTCCTGTCAGGAGACAATACCGTCAAAAAGATTGTCTGCGGGGGAACCAGTGCCAATATTGTTTCCAGAGTAACCGAAAGAAAATTGTCTGTTTCTCTGGATTACAATGACCCGGACATACCGCCGATTGCCTATATTGACGGAATTGAACTGGTTACAGAAGGTGTTTTGACTTTAAATAAGGTCTTGAAGCTTTTAAGGAGATATGTGAAGAATGAATCCGTTACAGAAGAATTCTTTCTGGAGCTGGATAAGCCTAACGGTGCTTCCATGGTAGCGAAAATGATCATTGAGGATTGTACAGAGCTAAACATGTACGTAGGAAAAGCCATTAACAGCGCCTATCAGAACCCTGGCCTGCCCTTTGATTTAGGCATCCGTCAGAATCTTGTGGAGCAATTAAAACACGTAGTGGAAGAAATGGGAAAAGGGGTTACGGTAACCTATTATTAAATTGGGGCAGACATCACACGGTCATTGAACGTGGAAGCAACAAGGAGGAAGAATATGGCAACAAATGATGCAACATTACTTCGCATAAAGCATCAGGTGTTAAATGAAGTGGCGGAGCTTGCATGGGAAGGAAAACTGGAGGAAAAAAGGAATGAGATTCCTTATAAGATCATACCAGGTCCTAAAGCCCAGTTTCGCTGCTGCATCTATAGGGAACGGGAGATTATCAGAGAAAGAATCCGCCTGGCGGAAGGCCTATGTCCCAGCGGAAAGGATACGAAAAATGTGGTTCAGGTCATCAGCTCTGCCTGCGAAGACTGTCCGATTACCCGGTATGTGGTAACTGATAACTGTCAGCTGTGTATGGGGAAGGCGTGCCAGGGCTCCTGCAATTTTAATGCTATCAGCATGGGGCGTGACCGTGCCTACATTGATCCGGATAAGTGTAAGGAATGCGGAAAGTGTTCTCAGGCCTGTCCTTATAACGCTATTGCCGATTTAACCCGTCCCTGCAAAAAAAGCTGTCCCGTGGATGCCATCACAATGGATGAAAACGGCATAGTTGTCATTGATGAAAGCAAATGTATCCAGTGCGGAGCCTGCATTCATGGATGCCCTTTTGGGGCCATTGATTCCAAGACATTTTTGGTGGATGTGATTAACCTGATTAATGCCGGGAAGCCGGTGGTAGCTATGGTCGCTCCTGCAACAGAAGGACAGCATGGCCCGGATATTACTATGGCAAGCTGGAGAACGGCTTTAAAGAAAATAGGGTTCCAGGATATGATCGAGGTTTCCTTAGGCGGAGATCTGACCGCAGCTGCAGAAGCGCAGGAGTGGGCAGCTGCCCATAAGGAAGGCAAGAAGATGACGACCTCCTGCTGTCCTGCATTTGTTAATATGATCAAGCAGCACTATCCCATGCTTCTCGAAAATATGTCAACCACCGTATCCCCCATGTGTGCCGTATCCAGGATGATAAAGGAAAAGAGCCCTGAGGTGATCACCGTATTTATTGGACCATGTATTGCCAAGAAGAGTGAGACCCTGGACTTAAATATTAAGGACAATGCGGATTATGCCTTGACCCTGGGAGAAATTAATGCAATGATGGAGGCAAAGGGCGTGAAGCTTGAGCCTGAGGAGAATACTTATCAGGCTGGTTCCGTCTTTGGAAAACGTTTTGGAAACGGTGGCGGTGTGACTGCGGCTGTTTTGGAATGCTTAAAAGAATCGGGAGAAAATACAGACATAGAAGTCCTGAAATGTAATGGCGCGGCTGAATGTAAGAAGGCCCTTATGCTCCTTAAGATAGGCAGGCTTCCCGGAGATTTTATTGAAGGTATGGCTTGTGTGGGAGGTTGCGTAGGCGGACCAAGCAGATATAAGAGTGAGAACGAGGCAAAGAGAGCCCGTGACTTGCTTATCGGACAAGCTGACAAAAGGGAGGTTCATGAGAACTTAAAGAACCAGGGCCTTCAAGAGGTGTCCATGCACAGACATTAATTGATCTTCTGATATATATAACAAAAGAGCTATGAGTGTTCTCTCATTGAGAACACCCATAGCTTTTTTGTTACATTCCTGCAAACTGATTTTTAACATTAGAAACTTTTTGCTGCTCAGCCTGTTCGGTGCTGTACCATCCCTTTGCAGACATCTTTTTGTAGATATCGCTTTGCATGCAAAGGCTGTCATTTAATGCGGTATCAAATGTCTGATGAACGTTCGAGGTAGGGGATTCGATGGTTCCATGCAGATATAAGTCGCATACTCCTTTTGTGGTATGGAGCAGGTTCTCCATAATACACTTGTCATCCATATGTGATTCCTCCTTACACTAAGTTATAGAAGCTGTCAAAAATCTGCTGGTGTTTTTGAAGAAGCTGCTGTGCGCAAGCTTTTAATTCTGGATCCTGCAGGTTTTGTGCCGCTTCCTGGCACTGGGTTTTTAAAAAGTTTTCATGACCTAGAGCATCTTCAATATAAGTTAATTCTTTTGGGCTCATGTTTCATCACCTCCAGTCTTAGTATGGAGGTTTTCAGTTAATCCATTCATTATGCCAGCTGATTCTTTTTAAATAGAACCGTAATACATATCAAAAAAAAATCCTCCAACAAGGATTATGAGTAAACATCCTTATTGGAGGATCGAAGATACAAAAGTGGTTATTTAAAATCAGATTTCGTTAATTTTTCTTTTTACATAGGTGGTATGAAGCAAATGGTGTGCCTTCTCACTGCCTGGCTCTCCAAGGTAGGTCTCGTACAATTCCTTGATCGCAGGGTTTTCATGAGACTTACGGAGGGTCTTGGCAGCGTCTTCATCATAAAGGACCTTTGCACGGAGGCTGCGGATATCGGTTGTATTGCGTACATAGCCAGGCTGCTGAGGCTGTCCGCCGCCGTTTACACAACCGCCGGGGCATCCCATGATCTCAATGAAGTGATAGCTGGCTTCTCCTGATTTTACTCTGTTAAGAAGTTCTCTTGCATTGCCCAGGCCGGAAGCAACAGCAACATTCACATCCATGTCGCCTACCCGGTAGGAGGCTTCCTTGATTCCCTTTGCTCCACGAACATCGGTAAAATCAGGTTTTTCAAGCTCTTCGCCGGTCAGGGTTTCCACTGCAGTTCTTAAAGCTGCTTCCATAACACCTCCGGTGGTTCCGAAGATAACGGCTGCGCCGGTACCAAGGCCTAATGGAGTGTCATAATCTTCGTCTGGAAGCTCCGTGAACCGGATGCCGGCCTGCTTGATCATTCTGGCCAGTTCTCTTGTGGTCATGGAATAATCTACATCAGGAGAGCCGTTGGCATCCTGATCGTCTCTTCCGATCTCGAATTTCTTAGCGGTACATGGCATAACACTGACGG
>JAEWRS010000020.1 GCA_023398855.1 Bacillota bacterium | reverse complement strand
AGGCACAGCAACATGACAGAATTTAAGTCATGCTGCTGTGCCTTTTTTTGTTTTGTTATAAAAAGTTTTCTGAAGCGGATGTTCAAAAGGTATGTTCTCATAATGTGTATTATCAGAACATAGAAGAAAGAATATTTGCTTGATTAACCTTAGTAAATAAGCAATTTTTTGTTCTAATTCTTATATCGTCATTCCAAATGATTTCATAAGTCATTTTTAGAAAATCTTTGTATTTTACAGTTTTTATCAGCGTTTTATTTAAAAAAAATACTTGTCGTAATACACATTCTGGGAAGATTTGTAAATAAGTTAATTTTCTAACAAATAGTATCTCACAAAATAACAAGGAGGTGATGCGAATGTTATCGTTAGGAAGGAATCCGGGTGAGTATCTTGTCATCAATGGGGATATTGTCATTCAGGTGGTTTCAGTGGATGGAGATTTAAGACTCGCTATTGATGCCCCAAAGGAAATTTCAATTGTCAGAGGTGAAATATATGAAAAACGCCATCCAATGCCGCAATGCTTAAAGCGTTTGAAAGAAAAAGGCATGAGATGGTGAAAAAACTGGTTTCAGCTTCTTATTCAGGGCCCGAATGGGGAGTTTGGGATAGATAAAAGAAACACGGGGGAAAAGGATGTCCCCGTCATAATTCTAGGAGGAAATACATATGAGAATTCAACACAATATTGCAGCGTTAAATGCGTACAGACAATTAGGCACTAATAACAATACGGTTGCAAAGAATCTTGAAAAGCTGTCTTCCGGTTATCGGATTAACCGTGCGGGAGATGATGCGGCAGGTCTTGCAATTTCTGAAAAAATGAGAGCGCAGATAACAGGTCTGGAAACAGCTCAGAAGAATGCCAATGATGGTATTTCATTAGTTCAGACAGCAGAAGGTGCGTTGACAGAGGTTCATTCCATGTTAAACCGAATGGTTGAACTGGCTACCCAATCTGCAAATGGTACATACGATAATGAAGTTGACCGTGCGAATTTACAGAAGGAAGTGAATTCACTAAGCTCAGAAATTGACCGCATTGCAGAGGGAACAAACTTTAACGGCATTAACTTACTGGATGGATCTCTGGGCGCAGGCTCCAGTGCTGCCAGCAAAGTCACAACAAATGAATATGTAAAGGTGGGCCCGTCTGCCGCGTTCGAAACCAAGTTTGGTAATGAACGTAAAAGTTCTGTAGCCAGCCAGCAAAATGCTTCTTTTAAAGTGAGCCTTGATGATCTTAGTATTGCATCAGGTACATCTGCTGCTGACCAAGCTACCTTCAGCTTAAAGGTAGGCGATACGATTATTACAGTAGATACAAGTACAAATCCTCTCACAGGAGACCGGACTTCAGCTCAGATTGCTACTGCCGTAGCTGCTTCAGGTAGAGAGCTGGTTGCTGCTGATACCACAAATAACACCTTGGGTGCTGATCCCGGAAGTAATGTTAAGATTGGTGATAATATTTATGAGATGTCAGCCTCTGGCAATGAAATCACATTTACTCAGGTAAATACCATGGGTAAGACAGCTTCTGTAGTTAATCCTGACTTTAAGGTGGAGTATACTGCTACATCTGCTGCAGGCGGTTCCGTAACCGGAACAGTGAATCCTCAGGTTCAGGTAACACAGACTGGTATTCCTAAAGGCGCTACTCAGCAGTCTCGTGTTGATGTAAAAATAGATTTTTCAAAGCTAAAAGATGGAGATAAGCTGACTGTTGGGGCTGAAACCTATATATTTAAGGTTGGTGAAAAAGGCACTGCAGCCGCTGGATCAGGTGAGACACTTGTAGATTTATCTGCCATTCTCAAATCAGCAGACGATATGGCAGACAAGTCCACTCAGGAAAAAGCAATGGTAGCTATTACAAATGCAATGGGTGCCAATACTATGTGGAGCACCGGCAATGGTGGCGTGACAAAGAATGTGGGAACTCTTACATTTCAGTCTGTGTCCACTTATGCTGATGGCGTAAGCGGAAAAATGGACACAGAAGAAAATGTAATGAAACAATTCGAATCCACCAGACCTGCTGCCAATGCAAATACTTCCTTTGAACTTGATGTGACAAAAATTAAAGCAGGAGATGTAATCACCATCGGAGGTAAGGTTTACGAATTTACCAATGGCTCAAACGCATCTTCTACCGGCAACATAGCAGTAAACCTTCAGTCTGCCGGAATTGCAGACGGCATTGCAGGCAAGGATACGGACAAAGTCATGAACGCCTTGAAGACGGCTGTTGAAACAGATACCTTTATCGGGACTGCTACTAAAAAATACGCTGTAACGTTTGAAGATTCCAAAATGACAATTACATCCAATGACTGGAACCTGACATCTGATGTTGATGAAAATAAAACTGCAGTATCCGTTAAAACAAATGCAGGTTTAACGCTTCAAATTGGTGATACAGGTAAAAGCTTCAATCAGATCACGGTTGCAGTAACCTCCATGTCTGCAAAATCCCTGGGTATAAACAATCTGGATGTGAGCACACAGGCAGGTGCAAAGTCTTCCATTGATAAAGTAAAAGGAGCAATTAATTTAGTTTCCTCCACCCGTGGTGACCTGGGAGCAATTCAGAACCGTTTGGAACACACCATCAACAACCTGGGCGTGACAACGGAGAATATGACAGCAGCGGAAAGCCGTATCCGTGATGTTGATATGGCAAAAGAAATGATGGATTATACAAAGAACAACATCCTTGTTCAGGCTTCTCAGGCAATGTTAGCTCAGGCCAATCAGCTTCCACAGGGCGTTCTTCAGTTATTACGATAATCAAATATAGCTTTGACAGTAACATAGCCAGGGGCTGCAAAATAGAAGATATTCTATTTTGCAGCCCCTTCTCTGCATTTTTCCTTGTAACCCGTGCTAGCGTAAAGTTTTATTCGGATAATGGAAAATAAATAAAAAGAGAACACCACTTTGTGATAAAGTATTTAGCGACAAAACTAATACAAACAAAGGATTGGTGTTCTCTATGATTAACAGTATAC
>JAEWRS010000412.1 GCA_023398855.1 Bacillota bacterium | reverse complement strand
CCGCATAGTTATGCCATGTATATCCCTTGCTGGTTGTGTTTTTATGGTCACAGCAGCCTGGTTTGCCCACGGAATTGCTGCTGTCGCTTATTTGATTGTGTTTTTTGTTATTATGACATCTGGTGCTGTAATCTTAAAAAAAGGCAGTACCAAAGGATAACAGACTAAGATGAGTAATGCCAGCCGTTAGAAGCGGCAGAGAAATAATTAAATATAAGAGTATGGGGGTAGCAAATTTTGTGTAGAGCAAATATTCGATTACAACAGGAAAAAACATCGGATCACAGGATTGTTGAAGAATTAACACGTGAAGCGTTTTGGAATCATCATGTCCCCGGCTGCAATGAGCATTATCTGGTGCACATTATGCGGGACTCCGAGTCTTTTATAAAAGAATTGGACATCGTTGCTATTGAAAATGATAAGATTGTAGGAAACATCATGTACACAAAGGCAACCATATTGTGTGATAATGGGAACAAATACCCGGTTATCAGCTTTGGTCCCATTTCAGTTTTACCAGGACATCAGGGGCAAGGGATAGGAAGCGCTCTCATCCAATACACCAAACAGCTTGCAAAGGAAATGGGATACAAGGCAATACTGATTTACGGTGATCCCGCCTACTACGCTAAATCTGGCTTTGTCGGAGCAGAGACGTACAAGATCGGCACACCGGATCATATGTATGCTGTTCCATTATTGGCTCTGGAATTAATTGAGGGGGCATTGTCCAATTGTCCGGGCCGCTTCTTTGAAGATCCGGTATTTGAAATTGATGAAGCAGCTGCAAAAGATTTTGACAATGGATTTCCATACAAAGAACTCCAGGATTCTCTCCCGTCACAGGAAAGGTTTCTGAAGCTGGTTCAAATGCGTACACCAAGGTTATGAGCATTTTCGCCCACCTTTCCTGGTACAAGGAAATTCCACCTCAATAGCTGTTTTAGTCCCAATCATGAAGATAGGTGCCGCTTCTCAGTCATTCACTAAGAAGCGGCACCATCTTTCGTCAATCAGATGAAACACCGTCATGCTTATTTCCTGTTTTATAATCGTCTCTGGCCCAGTTTGGCGCATGGACAGGGCCGGCTTTCTCATCTCCGTTTTTTGCGGCACCCTGGATTTCCGGAACACGGGCTTGTTGGTTTTTGGGATGATGCATTTTCTCATGATTCTCTGTCCCATGATTATTTGAGTCATAAGGACTTGGTCTTCTCATACCTGCTTTTGCCATCATGATACCTCCTATCTGTCAGTAGTTTTCGTATTTCCACAAAAACTATGCAGAAAAGATCATAAATTGAACATCAGATATCTTTTATCGCTTCTTCACACCAAAGAATAGTTCCCTGGCAAGATATGATTCCTTTTCTAAGCACCGCTTTGATAAAACGTGACCGCTCCTTAGTTATCTCTTCGATTCCCTTTTCTAAATCCTTTTGAATCTGAAGATATTGTCCCAGCTTCTTTTCATGTATTTCTTTATAATCATTCAGCATTCGGATTATGTGTTCCTTTGGCAGGCTGTTTGAGAACAATAACTTAAGCATAAATTCAGAGCGCACCGGCTGGAGCAAGGTTTCTTCTAAAAGCCATGCCCTAAACTCCTGCTCTCCTTTTTCAGTAATCTGGTACTCCACTTTCCTGGAGCTGGTATCCCTTGATACATTTTCGATCCATCCATACTCTGACAACTTCTTCAGCGTTGGATAAATATGGCCGAAATTTTCATTCCAAACCCCTGAAAGTACCCGATCACAATACTTCTTAATATCATAACCAGTACCAGGTGATAAACTTAGTATCCCTAAAATTGCGTACATGGATTTATTTTTCAATGCCATGGCTATTGTCTCTCCTTCCATGACTTTCCATATTGTTCTAGTTCCTTAACAACTTGCAATAGAGCCCCTGTACTCCTCATATTTTGAGAAATACGGTTACAGTTTTCTTTGATTTGTCTGTCCAGGAGCAGTTCTTCTGTTTTAGTCTTTAGTATTTCAGGTGACAGCTCTTTTAAGCTTTCTGTCATGCCCAGGTGCATGGAAACAAGCCGTTTTGCCACCATATGCTGGTCATTTATCTGTGGTAATGCAAGCATTGGCACTCCAAAATATAAAGCTTCGTTAACGCTGTTAAACCCAGCATGTGTTATAAATACATGGGCCCGTTTTAATATTTCCAGCTGAGGAAAAAAACTCTTCACCATAAAGTTTAACGGAATTTCACCTAAGTCAGAAGTTTCACACTTATTTCCTATGGACATACATACAAAATAATCCGTATCACGGAATGTGCTGATGCACAATTGATAAAAGCTGATATTATTTGTATTAATACTCCCAAGTGAAATATAGATAAGGGTTCTGTCTTGTACATCAAAGCACTCCACATCTGCTGCTTCCTCTTGCCGGTTCATGGAAGGGCCTGCAAATAAATACTCTGGTTCCTCCATATCTTTTTCTCCATTAAACTCCTTGGTTGTATATACAATATTCATACTTCCTCTGCTGATAAATACCTGATCCAGACCTGGCTTTTCCAGGTGATAGCTTTCGCAGAGTCTGTCTAAAATATGGTAGCAATGATCCAATTGCGGGTGAAACCCTTTTACAAGCATTTCCTTAGGAACCGGAGCCTTGCTCATGGCAAAGGAAGAATGAGAGCAGCATACTGGTATCTTAAGGATTTGTTTTAAAAATAAGGCTCCTCCAAAGACAGAATCACAAATAATCATGTCATACTGATTTTCGGCCACATATTTCAATATATCAGGAAGCATCACTTCATCATACTGTAAGATATATTCCATAAGGGTAAAAAACGGATGCCTGTCGGTTGGCCGATAATCCTTTAAAAACTGATCCAGCTGACTGCCATAGCCAATCCATGTGGCTCCGGCCTGTATGACGGAATCCGAAAACTGAGCAGAACAAAAATAATTAACCCTGTTTCCTCTCCTGGTCAGCTCTTTTACCAGTCCAAGCGTTGGGTTTATATGGCCAAATAAATTTGCATTAATAAACAAAATATTCATGGCTCCTCCTTATATCACTCTGATATAGTCACTTTATATCAGAGTGATATATTTGTCAAGCATGAATATCTTATCAGCATCTAATTTGATACCAGTTATATCTCTTCTAACAACCAGTATCCCACTCCCATTTCCGTAAAATTGTATTTGGGACCTGCCGTATCTTTTTCAATTTTCCTCCGCAGGTTCGCAACATTTACCAAAGGGCTTTGCTCTTGTTCACGTAAGGGCCTCAGAGTTCCCGGCACAAAAATTCATGGGGCAATATGGTTCCTGCATTCAGATAAGGAACTTCTAAGATAAGCAATGTACCCATCCGCCTTTATCGTAAGAGGAAAGACCCGCTACAGATACGTTAGCCATCATAATTCCAAATGCCAACGGAAGAAGAAGCAAAGGCTGCTATCATTAATTATAAGAGAAAGACATATAAAGAAGTTGTAAAGAAAACAAAAGGGCTGTTCAAAGAAAAAAGTCAGCATTGTGCCATAGGCTTAATACTGACTTGCGGTTTATTGAATATAAAATTTTTGTGATGCAGAATTATGTTTATATAAAACGGACTATTTCCTCCAGCGGTTTGCGTGTTTTATTCCGTACCGTCTGATCTGCCGGATATCCTGCTGCTATTAATCCGCATATATGTTTTTCCTTGGGAATATTCAGCAGGGAAGCAATCTTTCCTCTGTCATACATTCCCAACATGCAAGTACCGATTCCCTGTGATTCAGCTTCCAGACAAAGATATGCAATTGCCGCTCCAATATCACCAGGAGCAAAATACTGACTGTCAACAAGGCACCTAACATGAGGCATCAAATTTGCGTATTCTTCAACCACAACAAAAAACGCCCGTGCTTTGGCTGTAAATCCATTGGAGCCCTGATGCTGCGCACATTCCGCCACCGGCCCAATAAGTTCCGGATCTTCAACTACAACAAAGCTCCATGGCTGTCCATTACAGCCAGATGGTGCCAGATGGGCCGCCTCAACACATTTAACCAGCTTGTCATGTTCTACCGGTTGATCTTTAAAATTTCTGCAGCTTTGCCTGCGAAGGCACAAATCCATAAAATCACTCATTGTAATTGCTCCTTATATATAATATTTTAAGTCTCTTTTTACTTTAACATGATTTACTTCATCTTTCAATATCACATCAATTACTTCCAGGAACTTTAGAGAACTAATTTGGGGGATACTTTTTTAACAGCTTTGGGCTGATCGATAGACAATCCTTCCAGAAGTCAGCGTAACTCCTGGTCAGAAATCAGACGAACCTCTTCCTGTGTTCGTGGCCACTGAAACCGTCCGTTTTCAAGCCTCCTATATAAAAGAACAAATCCGTCGCCTTCCCAATAGAGGACTTTGATGCGGTTGGATTTGCGGCCACAGAAAAGAAAGAGACTGTTGGAAAAAGGGTCAAGCTGAAAGTTCTGCTCCCCCGATATCTCCTAACATAGGCTCTTTATGACACGGAGCGGATTTTCAATTGTTACCTCCTCCGCTCCTTTCTGGATTTCTAATACGGTGCCGCCAAACCGGATCAAGGAAATCTGCGGATTCATTTGTTGCAACCCTTTCTTTCATCTTACCCGAAATCCACTTATAAGCATTAAGATTTTCTTCTTCTCCCGAAACGAATTTGCTTTTATTTATATCACATAGAACG
>JAEWRS010000327.1 GCA_023398855.1 Bacillota bacterium | reverse complement strand
GTATATGAGAATATTGCCTATGGTTGGAGAGATGCCACAAAAGAGGATGTGCTTGCCGCTGCAAAAGCTGTAAATGCCCATGATTTTATTCAAAAAATGGAAAACGGTTACGAAACAACCATTGGAGAAAGAGGCATTCTGCTCTCCGGCGGACAAAGGCAGAGAATTGCTATTGCCCGGGCAATTTTAAGAGATTCGCCAATCCTGATATTGGATGAAGCAACCTCTGCGTTGGATACCAGAACGGAGATGGAAATTCAGGCGGCATTAAACGAGATTTCTAAAACCCGTACTACCATTATGATTGCCCATAGGCTTTCCACAACACGGGATGCCGATATGATTGTTGTGCTGGATGGCACTGGCATTGCAGAAATGGGTACCCACAAAGAATTAATGGAAAAGGGCGGAATTTTTACAAGGCTGCACGGTGCCCAAACATGATGAAAATATACAATGAAAAAAGCTATGATACCTTATCAGAAATTGCACCCATACTGGCAGGTGATTTTTTTAGTATGAGCTATGAAGACCACCTGCGTTTTTTGGGGAGATATTTGGTTGTGAAGAGTCTCACCTTATAGGGCTTATAAGAGCTGGCCTCTGATGTTTTTTGATTCCCATATGAGAAATTTCAACCCATAGCGACTTGACAAAAGTGTATAGTAACCATATACTATTCCTATGCAATACTATAAAACAACAAGCTAAAGGTTCCGGCAGAATAAAGTAGAATAAAATTTTTACTAAAGTGTATGGTAGCCATACGCGTTTTTTACACAATAGAGTTAGGAGGTACTAACATGAAAAAGATAAAGATCGAACACCCTATTTGTGAGAATAGTGAAGCTGGTGAACGACGGTATCTGCAAAAACTTAAAGCAGACCAAAGAATGCTTCAAATGTTTTACAGCTCTTTTACCCAATGCTCCTGTTTTCCATTTTATCTTTATAGTGATTTGATGTTTCCCCAGACAGATTTGTATGTCAGTCAACAGGTGGATAATGCTGACAAGGAATAATTAAGAAACAAGAACAAATAACAGTGTGAAAGAGTATGGCAGATATACTCATTTTGCTGAAGTTTAATATGGAGGGTTTGTTGTGGAACAAAACAGGTGTTGTGATACAGAGAAAAAGCTTAGCCCATCAAGGGAGGAGTATCTAAAGGCTATTTATAAGCTGTCTGAGCGGGCTCAATTAGTACGTTCCGTTGATATTGCAGTATATTTAGGAGTTTCAAAGCCTAGTGTTCATAACGCCGTGGCTACATTGCGGGAACAAGGGCTGGTCATCAAGCCTTTGGGTGGTGAAATCCAACTCACTGAGGAGGGGCGAAGACAAGGAGAAATTATTACAGCAAAGTTTCGGGTTATCAGACAGTTTTTAAATTCGTGTTGTAATGTCAGTGAGCCAACGGCAAGTGTGGATGCTTGCAAAATGGAACATATCATCAGTGATGAGTCTATATTTGCTTTAAAAAAATACATGGATTTAGAGTAGGGAGATGATCTTTCATGGGATAGAAAATGCATTGTACTATCCTTTTTCGGTTATAATAGCATACCATAATTATCAGAAGATTTGCTCCATTATCATTGATATACCGTCTTCAATCTATTTCTTTTCACATGAAATTTATTCATTCAATTCCATATAAGTATGGAAAGCAATGTTTTTTATAGGTGCATACGAAAAGCTGGTGGGATTCGCTTTTTGGAAGTGAATAAATGACATGTTTCCGTTCCGATTCGGCCAATGCGCGAATAACAGTACTTTTATTACAATGAAACGCTGGGGATAGAAGGGATTTTTTCCCCTTGCCTGTTGTTACCACTTTTTATCATGTCTTTCATTTCATTTAATAAGGATAAATAGTTATACATAATTCCACACCTATATTTCTGTACCGGTACACATTGGATTTGTTTATATTGTAACATATTGCTATATCATTTAAAATAAATAGATGAAAACGAAAAAACAATAGAAGAACCATAAATGGAGGAATATAGCTATGGAGATGCTCTTTGATAAACCCAAAGCAGAAGATTATGTCAGCCTGAGGCTCCGTTCAGGAATGGGAAATAAGGATTTGGATAGAAGCAAAAAAGCAATAGCAAATTCATTGTTCACGGTGTCTCTTTATGAAAATGATGAATTAATAGGATTTGGAAGAATCGTAGGGGATGGAGGAATCACTTATGTGGTAAGTGATATTATGGTAGATGAAAACTATCGGCGTAAAGGTTTTGCTGATCAAATCATGAAAGAAATCAATAAATACTTTGAGCAAAATACGTTTGAAGACAGTTATATCTGTCTGATCGCAAACAGTCCTGGTGATTTATTATATCATAAATACCAGTTTGAATATTTGCCAGAAAATAAGTGCGGCATGTTACGTAAGCAAAACAGGATAAAATGAATTGCCATTTCGCGGGAAGAAATTGGACCATTACAACAGTAATCAGGAATAGGATGGTGGAAAACTAAATGAACAAGGTGCTAAAAATAACCGGAAAAGTAATGGGGTGGATTCTGGGTATTACAGTTGGATTAGTGATAATCTCATCAGCAGCTCATTACATTCTGAATTCAATAGAAAAGAACAAATATAAAACCGGTCAGACCATAAATGTTGATGGTAAAAAAATGCAGACC
>JAEWRS010000032.1 GCA_023398855.1 Bacillota bacterium | reverse complement strand
CAGCTCTACACATGGGGGAATGTAAAGCGTGATCCCAGAACAAGAGTGATATCAGTATCCTTTATGGCCGCAGTGCCCAAGAACCAATTGATTCCAAAGGCCGGTGATGATGCTGCTGAGGCCTGCTGGTTCCAGATAAGAAAAAAAAAGCTTTCGGAACTGGAACATGGAGCAACCTATGCAATTACCATTGAGAATGAAGAAGAACATATTTTCATGAGTTATCGGATCACCGAAACCTATGACCGCCAGGGCTTGATGTGGAAAAAAGAGACAGAAATTGACCTTTTACCGGCTATTGATGTACTGGATCAGGAAAAGCTTGCGTTTGATCATGCTGAAATTCTAAACGTGGCAATGGACAGGCTGGAGGAACTGGAAAAGGAATACAGAGAACAAAATTTTTGATCATTGCGTACCGCCTGGGTAAGGCGGTACTTTTTTCTATAAAAGTTTGTAAGAATTTTTTAATCGGAAAAATATGGATTTTATGTTATACTGTTGTGAGATACGAAATTTATAAGCAGAAATTCACAGGAGATGACAGGATATGGCAAAAAGAATACGCAGGTTATGGAGTCTGATAATCAGTATCAGCATTATCGCAGCTTTTACCTCATATGGAGATACGCCTCTGGTGCAGCCATTCCCAGGAGCAGAAGGAAAGACAGAGAGTGCAAGCGGCCCATCGGGCGGCGAGGCAAAGGAAAAAGGGCCGGGGATCGGTACGGGGACTGCAGCGGCAAGCCCTCAGACAGGCACTGCCTCTGGCGGAGAGGTGTCGCTGCCTTTTGCAGCCACACAGCCGGAGATCCAGTCAGAAGGGGCGGTTTTGATGGATGCGGCGACAGGAACCCTGCTCTATTCAAAGAACGGGGAAACAAGATATTATCCTGCCAGCATCACAAAAATCATGACAGCGCTCCTTGTCGCGGAGAAGTGCGGCCTGTCTGAACCTGTGACCTTTTCAAAGGCAGCCACAACGAATTTAGAAGCAGGTGCAGTGACCTTAGGGTTGACGGAAGGGGACAAACTGTCGGTGGAGCAATCCCTTTACGGACTGATGTTAAAGTCTGCAAATGAAGTGGCCAATGGCCTGGCAGAACATGTTTCGGGGAGTGTCAGTGCTTTTTCTACCCTGATGAATGCCCGGGCAAAGGAACTTGGCTGTACTGGGACTAATTTTGTCAATCCCAATGGACTTAACAGCTCCAGTCATTATACCACTGCTCATGATATGGCACTCATTGCCCGTGCTGCATATCAAAATGAGATTGTGAGAAAGGTTTCCTCCACGGTAAGTTACCAGATTCCTGCCACAAAGAAAGCCTCAGCCAGAACTGTAACCATGGGGCATAAGATGCTGAGCCCGGGTGATTCCAGATATTATCCGGGAGTGATAGGCGGTAAGACAGGCTATACTTCTCTGGCCGGCAATACCCTGGTCACCTGCGCGGAAAAAAACGGTGTCAGGCTGATTGTTGTCATTATGAAAAGCAAATCAACCCATTATGCAGATACAAAGTCTCTTTTGGATTATGGATTTGCCTTAAAGACTGGGGCAGGAGCAGGGACAGCACTTTCATCTGCAGGCTGGCAGCAGGAAGGAGCCAAATGGTATTACCGCAGACAGGATGGAAACAAGGCCTGTAATGAATGGCAAAAAATAAACGGCATCTATTACTGGTTTGGTACTGACTCTGCAATGGCTGAAAATCTTTGGGTAGAAAGCAGTGGGAAATGGTTTTATCTGGGTAAAGACGGAGCCATGCTTAAGGATACCGTTACTCCTGATGGATACCGGCTGGATTCCTCAGGTGCCTGGATCCGGTAGGGCAAGGATATTACAGCACAGAAAAAGAGCCCCGAAAGGCTCTTTTTCTGTGCCAATTTCTAAGATGGAGCACAATCATGCTTCATCCGCTTTGGGCTGGCACTCTTCTCCTGGACCGGTTTCTATTATATCGGCCCGGTATTCCATGATTTCTTCCACATTGCAGTCTAGTATTCTGCAAAGCATATCCACGGTGTGAGTAGAAACAAAATTATTTTTCTTTAGACGTCCGATTTGCCCGGCACTGACCTTGCAGTATTTTATCAAATGATACTGACTGATGTTTTTCTTTTTCATAGTTTCCCAAAGTCTGTCATAGACGATCATGTTTTATCACCTCTGGTCTTAATTAAACCGTGATTATCCAGTATTGCATATTATCCATAAGTGGTTTATATTATTGGAAAAGGAGGAATAAACTTATGAAAAAAAATTTATTTAATGTAATATTTTATCTTGTGTGCTTTTCTATTCTCTTCAGATCCATCTATCGTCTTGCCTATACGGTGCCCCCGGCTCCTGGAATGCCGGGTTATCAGGAATATTATTACGGCACTATTGTTATGAGCGTTGTCATTGGGCTTATGGTGATTGTGCCCAATCTCATCATTGAATATCTGGTAGGCAACTGGACCTCTTAGTCTTGACTCTGGCAGGTTATTCATTGTATGATGACAAGATAAGGAAAATAAAGAAAGAAGAGGAGAAAACAGATGTGGTTTACTGCCGGAGTCCTTTGCGCCGTTGGTGCAGGCTTATATTTGCGTTCTGAGTATGAAAAAGAACAGCTTTCCGTGGAAAGGACTGTCTTAAGAAGCCAGAAGATAAGAAAGGACTGTACCCTTGTGTTCCTTTCCGATCTGCATGAACATCGGTTTGGCAGCGGCAATGAAAGGCTTTTGACTGCGTTGGATCAAGTTTCTCCTGATCTTGTGCTGGTGGGTGGCGACATGATCTTCAGTAAGAGCAGGGCAAATACAGAGGCAGCGCTGGAACTTATGGAGAAACTGGCCTGCAAGTATCCTGTTTTTTGCGGCAACGGCAATCATGAGAACCGTCTGCGCTGGGAGCCTGAGATTTACGGCAGAGCTTATGAAGACTATGTGAACAGTTTAAAAAGGTTTGGAGTCAGCATGCTGGAAGACAGGACAGAGGAATATGGGGAGGATCTGGCGGTTACCGGGATTGACCTAGAGCCTGGGGTTTACAGGAAATTCCGGCCGGAAAGGCTGACTGAAGAGGAGATTGAACAAAAGGCCGGAAAGGCCTCCGGAGAACGGTTTCAGATTCTTCTTTGTCATTCCCCTCTTTATTTCCGTGAGTGCAGAAACTGGGGAGCTGATTTGACGCTGTCTGGTCATTATCATGGTGGTACCATAAGGCTTCCTTACTTAGGAGGGGTCATGACACCTCAATACCAGTTTTTCCTCCCGTATTGTGCCGGAGTGTTTACTGAAGGGGAAAGGCATATGATCGTAAGCAGGGGGCTTGGTACCCACTCCATTAACATTCGTTTAAACAATAAACCGCAGCTGGTAGTGGTGGAGCTAAAAACCAGACCCTGAATGCTTATTTTGCGACTGGCAGATATTTACAGATGAGGAAGGATTTGATATACTGGTCAAAGGCATGCGTTAGTCTGCCCTGGAGGATTTTATGGGAATTTCTTATAAACTGGATAATTTCGAGGGTCCGCTGGATCTGCTGCTCCATTTGATTGACAAGAATAAGGTAAATATCTATGATATCCCTATTGCTGAGATTGCAGAGCAATATCTGGACTATGTCAATCATATGGCAACATAGGATTTAAACATTGTCAGTTAATTTTTGGTTATGGCTGCGACCCTCATCGATATAAAGGCACGTATGCTGCTTCCTAAAGAGACCAATGAAGAAGGCGAAGAGGAGGACCCAAGGGCTGAGCTTGTTGCGCGTCTTCTGGAATACAAATATTATAAATATATGTCTCAGGAGCTTAGGGACCGGGAATTAGGGGCAGACCGGTTGCTGTACAAAATCCCTACGGTTCCCCCTGAGGTGGCTAAGTACGAGGCCCCGGTGGATTTGGACAAGCTTCTTGACGGTCTTACCCTGGCAAAGCTCCAGGAGATCTTCCGGGCAGTCACGAAACGTAAAGCAGACCGGATAGATCCGATACGGAGCCGGTTTGGCAACATTCAGAAGGAATCCATAAGCCTGGAGGATAAGATTAAATCGGTCATGGATTACGCCAGAGAGCACCGGAAATTTTCTTTCCGCGGGCTGCTTGAGCTGCAGCAGGACCGAACCCTTGTTGTTGTGACATTTTTAGCGCTTCTGGAGCTCATGAAGATCGGAAAGATCAGGTTGACCCAGGAGCATTTGTTTGATGATATGTTCATCGAGACCCTGGAGCAGGAAGGAGAAGACGGGGAACTGGATTTGTCAGTTTTAGAAGAGGATCCCCCTTCCAGAAACACCGTTATGCCCGGAGAAGACTGGCAGGAAAGAGGAAATTGATGGATAAGGAAACTCTTGAGACCACTGGACCGAAAAAAGGCACAAAAGAAGAAAAAAACTGGGAAGCCATCATTGAGGCTGTCCTTTTTACCATGGGAAATTCTGTTGAGCTAAAGGCATTGGCCGCGGCAATCGGCCAGGATGAAGCAGCAGCAAGAGAGGCTGTGCTTCGCTTGATGAAGCGCTATGACACAGGAAAAAGGGGAATGCAGATTCTGGAGCTGGAGAACAGTTACCAGATGTGCACACGGTCCGAGTATTATGAAAATTTAATTTGCGTGGCTGCTGCACCTAAAAAGCAGGTTCTCACTGAGGTGGTTTTGGAGACTCTGTCCATCATTGCCTATAAACAGCCTGTGACAAAGCTTGAGATAGAGAAGGTCCGTGGTGTTAAGTCGGATCATGCGGTCAATAAACTGGTGGAATACAATCTGGTATATGAAGTGGGCCGTCTTGATGCCCCCGGCCGGCCGGCACTGTTTGCCACCACAGAGGAATTTTTAAGAAGATTCGGCATCGGCTCCACTATGAGCCTTCCCGCGGCTGATCCGCTGGTTGCGGCTGAGATCCGCATGGAAGTGGAAGAAGAGCTTTCCGAAAGTGGGGATCTCATGCCTTTGGAACATAAAAAAGAAGACAACATTCAGGAGGAAACAAAGTGACAAAAGACATAAGAATCAAATATTTTACCGATCAAATTGAACGTTTACGCTATATAGACGGCAAATCAGACTGGATTGATTTGCGTGCGGCAGAAGAAGTGGAGATGAAAGCCAGGGACTTTAAACTGATTCCATTGGGGATTGCCATGGAGCTGCCTGCAGGATTTGAAGCCCACGTAGTACCAAGAAGCAGCACCTTTAAGAATTACGGCGTGATCCAGGCCAACAGCATGGGCGTGATTGATGAAACTTATTGCGGTGACAATGACCAGTGGTTTTTCCCTGCTTATGCTCTCCGGGATACAGTGATCCATGTCAATGACCGCATCTGCCAGTTCCGTATCATGGAGCATCAGCCGACATTGTGCTTTCAAGACGTAAAAACCCTGGATCATGAAGACCGGGGCGGCTATGGAAGCACGGGAAAACAATAGCATTCCCATTGTGAGAGTAAGGTGAATTGAATTTCCTTAAAAGGAGATAATAGCATGAGAAGAAAGACAGGATATGGGGCAGCCATACTTGGACTGGCTCTGGCAGTTACCATAGGGGCAGGCGGATGTAGTAAAAAAGAAAGTAAATATTCTTACCGGGCTGCCGGAATTGAGGCTCTTAACCAGGGAAACTATGACGGTGCAGTGGAAGCCTTTGACAAGGCCATTGATTCCTCCCAAGGGCTGGTAGGGAAGTTTGATGTGGATGTGTTAAAGTACCGGGCAGAGGCCGAATACCTGGCAGGTGATTATACCTCTTCTGTGTCCACCTATGACGTACTCATCAAGGTGGATGGGGAACAGCCGGAATATTTGAATATGCGATCTGTTTCCAGAGCTGGAGCCGGAAATTTAAAGGGTGCTATTGAGGATTATAAGCGAAGTGCAGGTCTTGATGTGGAAAAGAAGGCGCCGGGCAGGCTGAAGGCTCTTCTGGCCGCTGGGGCTGCCATGGAAAAGCAAGGGGAAGTTACCGATGCCATGAGCCTCTATGAAGAGGCCCTTCAGGATGGGGAGCAGAGCGCAGAGCTGTTCAACCGGATGGGCTTGTGCAAGCTGGCCGCAGAGGAATGGGAAGGGGCTGCCGAATATTTTAAAAAAGGTATGTTGGCGCCGGACAGCGCCCAGGTTCCGGAGCTTTTGTTTAACCAGGCTGTTGCCGAGGAACATAAAGGTGATTTTAAAACAGCCCTGGATTTGATGCAGCAGTATATTTCCGCTAATGGTCCTGATGAGGAAGCAGAGCGGGAGATCACATTTTTAAAGACAAGATAGGTTGGAGTGGTGGATGGCAGAACTGATAGAGTTAAAAGAAATAGAGGAGCGGGTGATCCTGGTAGCAGTCAGTACCGGAGAGGAAGCTGACGCAAAAGGATCTCTCGATGAACTGGAGGAGCTGGTAAAAACAGCGGGTGCCGTTACGGTGGATAAGGTAATCCAGAACAGGGAGAGGATTCATCCGGGAACTTATCTGGGAAAAGGCAAGATTGAAGAAATAAAGGAACGGATCTGGGAACTGGACGCAACAGGAATCGTCTGTGACGATGAACTTTCCCCTGCCCAGCTGCGGAATCTGGAAGGAGCCCTGGACACAAAGGTCATGGACCGGACCATGGTGATTCTGGATATCTTTGCTTCCAGAGCCATTACAAGAGAAGGAAAGATACAGGTGGAGCTGGCGCAGCTTAAGTATCGTGCCGCACGTCTGGTGGGACTTAGAAGTTCCTTATCCCGTCTGGGTGGTGGAATTGGTACCAGGGGACCGGGAGAGAAAAAGCTGGAGATGGACCGGCGTCTGATCCACGACAGGATTGGGATGCTAAAGGCTGAACTGGAGAACGTAAAGCGGCACAGGGAGGTGGTCAGGCAGCAAAGGGACAAAAACCATGTGCCAACAGCTGCTATCGTCGGGTATACCAATGCCGGGAAATCCACCTTGTTAAATAAACTTACGGATGCAGGAATTCTGGCTGAGGATAAATTGTTTGCCACCCTGGATCCCACGACCAGGAATTTAAATCTGCCTGGCGGTCAGCAGATCCTTTTGACAGATACTGTTGGCTTTATAAGAAAGCTTCCCCATCATTTGATTGAAGCATTTAAGAGCACTCTGGAAGAGGCTAAGTACTGTGATATTATCCTGCATGTAGTGGACTGCTCCAATCCTCAGATGGACATGCAGATGCATGTTGTATACGAAACCCTGAGAGAGCTTGGAGTATGTGATAAGGTCATGATCACGGTGTTTAATAAGCTAGATGCTGCTCAAGACGGTGTGATATTCAGGGATATATCTTCGGATCATCAGCTTAAGATATCTGCAAAGACAGGAGAAGGCCTGGACGAGCTTTTAAATCTTTTAGAGACCATTCTCAGAAACCAGAAGGTATATTTAGAAAAAGTTTATTCTTATAAGGATGCAGGAAAGATCCAGCTGATCCGCAAATACGGCCAGTTGTTAAAAGAAGATTATCAGGAAGATGGAATTTTGGTGAATGCCTATGTCCCATCGGAGTTGTTTGCATCTCTGGCAGACAATACCGATTGTTTTGAAGAATAATAAAACACAATATGTGGATTGGTAATTAAAAAGCCAAACTACATATTGTGTTTTTGCTTTTGTTCTGCTATAATGATACCTGTGGAATTACTGAAATATAATAAGGGGTTTTGCAGAGGAATGGCCTGTAAGAGTATTGCTGTTCCAATATGCAGGGCAGGAAAGTGGAAAGGAGTTTAGTTCTTATGATCCAGGTAGTAAAGAGAAATGGGGAAAATGCTGAATTCAGTCTGAATAAAATCACAGAAGCGGTCAAAAAAGCATTTAAGGCCACCCAGAAAGAGTATAACAATGAAATATTGGAACTGCTGTCTCTTCGTGTAACCGCTGATTTCCAGGATAAGATGTCGGGAGGAGAAGTTACGGTAGAGCAGATCCAGGACAGTGTGGAGCATGTTCTTGAGCAGGCAGGATATACGGATGTGGCTAAAGCTTATATTTTATATAGAAAACAAAGAGAAAAGATACGGAATATGAAAGATACCATCCTGGATTACAAGGCTGTGGTGAACAGCTATGTAAAGGTGGAAGACTGGCGTGTGAAGGAAAACTCCACTGTAACCTACTCTGTTGGGGGACTGATATTAAGCAACTCCGGCGCTGTTACAGCTAATTACTGGTTATCTGAAATATATGACCAGGAGATTGCCAATGCCCATAGAAATGCAGATATACATATTCATGATTTATCCATGCTGACCGGATACTGTGCCGGCTGGTCTTTAAAACAGCTGATTCTGGAGGGGCTCGGGGGAATACCGGGAAAGATCACATCTTCTCCTGCAAAACATTTATCCGTACTTTGCAATCAGATGGTAAATTTCCTGGGGATCATGCAGAATGAATGGGCAGGGGCCCAGGCATTTTCTTCCTTTGATACCTATCTGGCTCCTTTTGTAAAAGCTGACCGTTTGTCCTACAGGGAAGTGAAAAAATGTATTGAATCCTTTATTTTTGGGGTGAATACGCCTAGCCGCTGGGGAACCCAGGCCCCATTTTCCAATATCACCCTGGATTGGACCGTACCGGCTGATATGGCAGAGCTGAATGCCATTATTGGAGGGGAAGAGTCTGATTTTAAGTATAAGGATTGTAAGGCTGAGATGGATATGATCAATAAGGCCTTTATTGAAACCATGATAGAGGGGGACGCCAATGGGCGGGGCTTCCAGTATCCCATTCCAACTTACTCTATTACCAGGGATTTTGACTGGTCGGATACTGAGAATAACAGGCTTTTGTTTGAAATGACATCCAAATACGGAACCCCTTATTTTTCAAACTACATTAACAGCGATATGGAGCCAAGTGATGTGAGAAGTATGTGCTGCCGTCTGAGGCTGGATTTAAGAGAACTCAGGAGAAAGACAGGTGGGTTCTTCGGTTCTGGTGAAAGCACCGGCTCCGTGGGCGTTGTGACCATCAACATGCCAAGGATTGCTTACCTTTCCAGGAACGAAGCAGATTTTTACTCCCGCTTAGATCATATGATGGATATTTCGGCCAGGTCCTTAAGAACCAAGAGAGAGGTCATCACTAAGCTTTTGAACCAGGGGCTGTATCCTTATACGAAACGGTATTTAGGCAGCTTTGAAAATCACTTTTCCACTATTGGCCTGATCGGAATGAACGAGGTGGGATTAAATGCCGGCTGGCTGGGAGAGGACCTGACAAGTGAAAAGACGCAGCAGTTTACAAAGGCTGTACTGAATCACATGAGGGAAAGACTCTCTGACTATCAGGAGTTGTACGGAGACCTCTATAATCTGGAGGCAACCCCGGCAGAATCCACGACATACCGTTTGGCAAAGCATGATAAAAAGCATTATCCCCAGATTATAACTGCAGGCAAGAAGGGAGATACTCCTTATTATACTAATAGCTCTCATTTGCCGGTTGACTATACAACAGATGTTTTTGATGCTCTTGATATCCAGGATGAGCTGCAGACTCTTTACACTTCAGGGACAGTGTTCCATGCATTTCTGGGGGAAAAACTTCCTGACTGGAAAGCGGCAGCAAAGATGGTACACACCATTGCTGAGAATTTTAAACTGCCTTACTATACGTTGTCTCCCACTTATTCTATTTGTGCGGAACACGGATACCTTTCCGGTGAGCATATGGTGTGTCCGGTCTGCGGAAAAAAAACCGAGGTATACAGCCGGATTACAGGCTATTACCGCCCGGTACAGAACTGGAATGAAGGGAAAACCCAGGAATACAAGAACCGTACAGTCTACGATCCCGGCTCCTCTTTACTGAAAAAAGGGGCTGCAGGGGAACGCAGAGATAAGGTGACGGAGAAAAAGGCAGAGATTCCGGCAGGTACATACCTTTTTACCACCAAAACCTGTCCCAATTGCCGGATAGCAAAGCAGTTTTTACAGAATATGGATTATCAGGTGGTAGATGCGGAAGAAAATACAGAGCTGGCTACAAGGTTTGGAATTATGCAGGCTCCTACCCTGGTGGTGATAAAGAATAATCAGGTTCAGAAGATCACCAATGCATCTGAAATCAGGAAATTTGCAGAAAGCACGGTACGTTAAAGGACCTTCCTTTCATCGGGTCATTGTTCTGACTGTTTTTATGAAGGGCGATGCTGCTGAGTTTTTTTAAATAAAGGTTAACATGTTATAAAGAACTATATCATTACCAATTTCAACAGAGGCCCGCAGGTTAAAACCTGGTGCCTCTGTATTTGTGTTAAGAGACAATTGGAAAAAATAGACTAAAATGTATAATTGTGGTATATTATGTCATATCATGTGGTATTTTTATGGCAGGATCCGTTTGCTGAGGGGAATCAATGAAGGAATGAGAAAGCGTCGATCACATATTGGAGGACAATGCAGATGGATAAGCAGGATTTGAATTATAAAGAGTACGTGGAGATTGCCCAGGGAGTTTACTGGGTGGGATTTTATGACGAAGGCGCAGGACTCCACTGCAATCCCTATTTAATTGTGGACGGTAATGAAGCAGTTCTCATTGACAGCGGAAGCCGGGATGATTTCAGCACAGTCATGCTGAAAGTCATGCGCACGGGGATCAGCCCTGGTAAGATAAAGCGTCTGATATACCAGCACTATGATCCTGATTTGTGCGGCAACATACCCCATATCGAAACGTTTATTAACAGCAAGGATTTAAAAATTATCTCCCACCATGAAAATAATATTTTTATTAATTATTATTCTATGGAGACGCCGAAGCAATGTATAGAGGAGTTGGGATTTTACTATGAATTTACAAGCGGCAGGCGCCTGGAATTTATCAGAACGCCATATGCCCACTCTCCGGGAAGTTTCATTACATATGATGTGAAGACTAAAATATTATTCAGCAGCGATATCTTTGGAAACTATGATCATAACTGGGATTTATTTGCACTGATCGGAGACAGCTGCATGGACTGCGATCCCCAAAGGGTCTGTCCCATTACGCAAAAAATGTGCCAGATCAATGGTATGATAAATTTTCATCAGAGGATCATGCCGTCGAAAAAAGCACTCAGGTACGCTTTGGGCCGAATTGAAGAGCTTGATGTTTCAATGATCGCTCCGCAACATGGAAGCATCCTCCGCACCTCAGACGCGCAGAGAATCGTAATCAAACGTCTGAAGGAACTGAATAATATCGGGATCGATTATTTTCTAAAGGAGGGGGGGATTTGAAGCGGACAGATGTAATTCTTCTCAGAGAAAAAATATTGTCGGATGAGTCAGGTGTTGATGAATATATAAAGGTAATGCTGGACCACTTTGCAAAACTGGTAGATAACCAGATTCATACTGCCCTGGTATCGGAGATTATGGAGCGGTATGTGGACGTATCGAAGCGGCTGGAAACAAAGAGCAGGGAATTGGAAAAAAGCGATGCCTCCCGCCGGGAAGCCCAGGAAATTGCGTTAATGGGGAATTGGGAATTGAATCTTTCCACAAAACAGCTTTGGTGGTCAGATACAATGAACCGGATATTGGAAACAGACTGTTCAGCAGAACCGGATCTGGGTTTGTTTTTACAAAAAGTTTATCCTGATGACAAAGAACTGGTAATGCGGACATTTTACGACATGGTTCATGGGAAAGTACCTGCGGAGTTCCGGTACAGACTGCTTATGGAGGGGAGCAGGATCAAGTGGGTACATAACCGGATTGTCGTATCAAAATATCTCCATGGAAAGCCGGTCAAAGTGCATGGGACGATTCAGGACATCACAGGTGTAAAGATAGTTGAAGAAAAGCTGGAGGATTATAACCACCATCTGGAAGACTTAGTAAAGAAAAAAGTCAGGGAAGTATCTGCTTCCCAAATGGCCACCATCCATGCACTTGTAAAGCTTTCAGAATCAAGGGACGATGAAACGGGTGAGCATATTGTCAGAACGTCAGACTATTGCCGGCTTTTGGCGGAAAAACTTTGGGAAAAAGGAGTGCACAAGGAAAAAGTGGACCAGGCCTTTATTGACAGCATT
>JAEWRS010000297.1 GCA_023398855.1 Bacillota bacterium | reverse complement strand
GCAGTATACGCCTGTAGAAGACACTCCGACGAAAAAACGGCCATCAAACCGCGCATCTTTTGACTTAAGGGCTGCATACCAAGCCCGGTCTTCACCATTCAACATAAGCATGACCCCTTTCTTCCTTAGTATAGCATATTTCTGCAAAAAAGCTCGCCATTTTCGGACATGCATTTTTAATTAAGACAAAGCATAAAACCATCACAATTAAATCAGCAAAAAATATCAAATATGTTCTCCGGTTATCTGATATTGTGATAGCAGATAAATGGAAGGAGGCAACAAAATGAAAACAACAGCGAGTCATTTTTTCCTAAAGGGAAGCAATTATGAAATAGGTAGAAGGTTGGGGAGCTTTTATAAAGACAATTTAATGTCTCTAGATTCTTTTACGATTAAGGAGCCATACCTGACAAAAGAAGATGAGCATCAGATGTATAAGCTTTTTGATGAATTCTGCCCAGGCATTAACGATGAGATTGAAGGATTTGCAGAGGTTTTGAATGTTCTGCCTGTACAGATTCTTTATTATGCAGAGACTTATCTCTGCCCCGGATGCAGCCAGATAGTTCTTCTGCCATCTGTTAGTGCTAATGGACATATGTTACTTGCTCGTAATTATGATTTTAAGGACGGCATTGAAGAAATGTCAGTCATTACAACGAAAGCCAATGGAAAAAATGCCCATGTCGCTTCATCGGCATGGATCTTTGGACGCGGCGACGGCTTAAATGATAAAGGACTTGCAGTGAGTCAATCTGGTGTTGGAATACCCGTAACAAGAAATATGCCAAATACATCCAGAGCTGCAATAAAAGGATTGCAATTCTGGGCGGTTATTCGATCGGTATTGGAAAATTGTTCCAGTGTAGACGAGGCGGTTAAGTGGACAAAAGATATGCCAATAGCTTTTAATATCAATATGATGGTGGCTGATAAAAATGGAAATGCAGCATTGATTGAAACGTTTGATGGAAGGAAAGCAGTTAAGAAAATTGATGCAGATTCTTCTGAACAATATCTCAGTGCTACCAACCATGCACATTTACCGGAGCTATTGCAATACACGCCTGTGGCATTGAAAAATTCAGTAAACAGGCAAGGCATTATTGAAAATTATATATCAGGTAAAAGCAGCATAACAACAGAGGATCTGGAGAGGATTCTGTCGGAGCAATACCCTGCAGGATTAAACTGCCGTTATTATGATTATTTTTTTGGTACTTTGAGAAGCCAGATCATTGATGTTAATGAGGGAACAATGTCTGTTAGATGGGGAACCCCTGGAATGAATGAGTGGAGTACCTATCGTATAGACGATGAAGAACGTTTTGCGGCTATTCCCGTCGAGCTAATCAAAGAGGCTGCTCCTGATGACTTTTATGAGATGATCTCTTTACTATAAGTGAAAGAGGAGGGAGAATGTGGAATATATAAAACAGATTGAGAAAGCTATTATATTTATTGAGAATAATTTAACTGAAATAATAAGAGTGGAGGATGTAGCCAGTATTACTGGCTATTCCTGTTATCATTTTCATAAAGTATTTAAGGCAGTGTTAGGAGAAAACATCGGAAATTATATACGATCCAGAAGGTTGAATTGCGCTGCTGGAGAATTGATTTACACGGATAAGAGAATTTTGGATATTGCTCTGTATTATCAGTTTGAATCACAGGAGGCATTTACCCGTGCATTTAAAAACGTTTATAAGGTTTCGCCAGGAAGCTATCGAAAAAACAGAATAGATACAATCATTGGAAGCAAAAGGGAAATAACATCAGGCTATTTACAGCATATTTACAAAGGTGTGACATTAAAGCCAAGCCTCTGCCAGCTTGAAGATAAGAAAATAATAGGTATCCGGTTTCAAACTACTTTGAAAGAAAATAAGCTGCAAGAAGCCTGGGTTAATTTTAGCAACAGAGTAGACGAAATTAAGCATAGCAGCTCAGATGCATCAAAATATGGAATATGTGAGGTGGCTCTTGATTTTAATATAGAGCAATTTAATGAAAACTCAAAATCAAGTCACTTTATAGGTGTTGAGGTTCCTTCATTTGATGAAATCCCATATGGTATGTCCCGGAAAACACTTAAAGGTGGTAAATATGCAGTGTTCACTCATAGAGGCAGAGTTGATTCTTTAAGAATGACTTATGAATATATCTGGGGAACATGGCTTATATGCTCAGGTGTAGAAATCGATCAACGAGAGGATTTTGAATTATATAATGAAAGATTTTTAGGTACAGATTATGAACAATCAGAGATTGAAATCTATATACCAATTAAATAAAAGCTTAAGAAGCAAACAGGAAAATTAAATAAAACAGGTTTCAAAGGCAATTCAACCTCATCCCATGTTAAAATCTCTATTTCTTTGATTAACGAAGAAATCAGGGATTTTTTCTTTTAGCTCTACTATGATGACAGTTGACAAGAATACATTTGTTAAATTGGTTTGTTGATTTCGTTGTTTATTGTGTATATACTGGAATCAATAGACATTGTGGAGGCGTTGATGGGAAAAAACCAGTGAATGCCAGAAAAAGGAGAATGAATGATGGAGAACAAAATTTTGCTATTAGAAGATGACATCAGTTTAGTGGATGGACTGAAATATTCTTTAGTGCGCAATGGCTTTGATGTTGAAATTGTCCGGACGGTAGAAGAAGCCTTGGGCTGTTTGCCTAAGATTAATAAATATGACTTACTAATTCTTGATGTGACATTACCAGATGGGACAGGCTTTGAAGTTTGTGAAAAAGTGAGGAAACAGGGATATCAGATCCCTATACTGTTTTTAACCGCTTCTGATGAAGAGGTAAATGTTATTCGTGGGCTGGACAGCGGCGGCGATGACTATGTAACAAAGCCTTTTAAACTCGGCGAGCTGTGTTCTCGGATACGTGCCCTGCTGCGCCGAATGGGAGTCTCCAAACAAGATAAGCATGCCACAATAGAATGTGGTGATATTTCAATTGACCTTTTGGGAAGCCGGGTGCTGCTAAATGGAAAAACTCTGGATTTAACAAGCGCAGAATACCGTCTTATCTGTTTATTCGTAAAAAATGCAAACAGGATGACTACTCGTAAAACTATATTACATGAACTGTGGGACAGCACAGGCGACTTTGTGGATGATAATACTCTTTCCGTTTATGTGCGGCGCCTGCGTGAAAAAATAGAATCTGATCCTTCCCATCCAGAGCATTTAATAACGATCCGGGGATTTGGCTATCAATGGCACGAGGTATCTGCATGAACCTTTTTCGTGATAATCAAATCAAATATTTTTGCGTGTTTCTTAGTACTTTTGTTTTGCTGATGTTTCTTTCTGGCATAGGGCTGCATGCTGTACAGAAAAAAGCCGTGCATGGTTTATTTCTATCCCACGACAATGCCGTTGCAACTTCTCTCTTAGAACAGGGTGTTTCAAAAGATATGATTGTCAAATCCATTACGAGTACAGCAATCAGCCAAGAGGGGAAAGAGCTGCTTGCTAATATTGGTGTAACGGAACACACCGCAATAAGATTTCTTCCCTTTGTTGCTGAGTTCCAGAAGATTTCGGAATCCTGTATGCTGATTTTTGGATTGCTTTTATCCTCTTTGCTTATGGTTGGAGCATTCATTTTCTTATGGAAAAGAGATCAGCTTTATATTCAGGCGTCAAAGGTGATTACCAATTTTACAGAGGGCGATTTTTCCTGCCACCTGCCACAAATGAACGAGGGGACAATCTATCGTCTCTTTGCTTCCGTAGATCAGCTTGCTACAATACTT
>JAEWRS010000282.1 GCA_023398855.1 Bacillota bacterium | reverse complement strand
GGTAAAAAGACGTATACTACTAACTGTGTACTTTTGAAATACAAATACATAAAATATTGAGGTGTGACATGATTAACGAAACGATTCTGGCAATCATCATAGCATTTACTATCAGCGCCATGCTGTGTCCCATTGTAATTCCATTTCTCCACAGGCTGAAATTTGGCCAGGAGGGCCGCAAGGAAGGACCTGAAAGCCATATGAAAAAGCAGGGTACTCCCACCATGGGTGGACTTATCATACTGACCAGCATTATTATTACATCGCTGTTCTATGTAAGGGAATACCCTAAGATTATTCCTGTGCTTTTTGTGACGGTGGGATTTGGTATTGTCGGGTTCCTTGATGATTACATCAAGATCGTGATGAAGCGGTCAGAAGGGCTTACGCCTATTCAAAAGATGTCAGGGCAGTTAATCATTACAGGTATTTTTGCTTATTATCTGCTTCATTCTAAAGATGTGGGGACCGAAATGCTGATTCCCTTTACAGGAGGCTTTGAAAAAGGACTGTTTCTGAATTTAGGAATACTCTTTGTACCAGCAGTGTTTTTTATTGTAATAGGGACTGACAACGGGGTGAATTTCACCGATGGACTGGATGGACTTTGTACCAGTGTGACTATTTTGGTGGCCACCTTTCTGACCGTGGTGTCTATTGGTGAGAATACCGGCATCAGTCCCATTACCGGTGCAGTTGTGGGAAGTCTTTTGGGATTTCTGCTTTTCAATGTGTATCCTGCCAGAGTGTTCATGGGTGATACCGGGTCCCTTGGGCTTGGAGGTTTTGTTGCTTCCAGTGCCTTTATGATGCAGATTCCTATTTTCATAGCGATTATCGGCTTTATTTATTTGATCGAAGTATTATCTGTCATCATTCAGGTGACATATTTTAAGAGAACAGGCGGAAAGAGGATTTTCAAGATGGCCCCCATCCACCACCACTTTGAACTGAGCGGGTGGTCAGAAACACGGGTGGTAGCTGTGTTTGCAATCGTGACAGCAGTTCTTTGCCTGCTTGGATACCTTGGATTATAGGAGAGAAAAACCATATGAGTCAGAAAATAATAGTAGCCGGCAGCGGTAAAAGCGGCATCGCTGCATCCAGGCTGATTCTTAAAACGGGTGGTGAAGTGATTCTTTATGACAGCAATGAGGCCATTCACAAGGAGGACCTGCTTCACCAGTTTGGAGAAGGAGAAAGGATTTCCGTTTTATTAGGGGAGCTTCGTAAGGAAAACCTTGCAGGTGTGAGCTTATGTGTCATAAGCCCCGGTATTTCTCTGGATGCCCCTTTTGTACGGGTTTTAAAAGAGGCGGATATTCCGGTCTGGAGTGAAATCCAGCTTGCGTATCACCATGCAAAAGGAAAGCTGGCAGCGATCACGGGAACCAATGGTAAGACAACCACTACCGCACTTACAGGCGAGATCATGAAGGCATATTATGACCATGTATTTGTAGTGGGTAATATTGGAGTCCCTTATACGGAGGAAGCCTTAAAAACAGAGGATGACTCAGTGACAATTGCGGAGATCAGCAGCTTCCAGCTGGAGACGATTTCTGATTTCCACCCTGATGTAAGTGCCATTTTAAACATAACACCAGATCACCTGGATCGTCATAAAACCATGAAATGTTACATAGAAGTAAAAGAGCGCATTACGTCAAACCAGAGGCCAGAGGATTTTTGTATTTTAAATTATGATGATCCGGTATTACGTGAGTTTGGAAAAACCATGAAACCAGAGGCAGTCTATTTCAGCAGCCACCAGCTTTTGGAGGAGGGTTACTGTATGGATGGGGACAGGATCATCTGGAATCATGACGGAGATAGAATTGAGATCGTCAATATTCATGAGATCCAGCTCCTTGGCCGCCATAACCATGAAAACATCATGGCAGCTGCCGCTATATCTGCAAAAATGGGAGTGCCCATGGAAATCATCAGAAAAGTGATCTGCCAATTTAAGGCGGTGGAGCACCGGATTGAATTTGTTGCGGAAAAGGCAGGAGTCAAGTATTACAACGATTCCAAGGGAACCAATCCGGATGCAGCCATACAGGCAATTAAAGCAATGCCTGGACCGACCCTGCTCATTGCAGGCGGATATGATAAGAACTCAGAGTATGACCAATGGATCGACTCCTTTGGCGGAAAAGTGAAATACATGGTGCTTTTGGGTCAGACCAGGGAAAAAATCGCTGAATGTGCGGCCAGACATGGTTTTACCAATGTGATGTACGCGGAGGATATGCAGGAGGCGGTGAAGGTGTGTGCTTCCTATGCCAACAGAGGTGATCACGTCCTTCTGTCACCGGCTTGTGCCAGCTGGGGGATGTTTCGGTGCTATGAAGAGCGGGGACAGATCTTCAAGGAATGTGTCAGAGCCTTGTAGGGGCATTGAGCCTTCATGCCTATCAGCCTGGTTGGATAAAATAACAGTTGGCGAGGAGGAATGCTATGGCAGAAAAAAGACCAGTGAAGAAAAAGAACAAACCGCGCCGGTTTTATGATTATAGCCTCTTATTTACTGTAATATTTCTGTCTGTTTTTGGTTTGGTTATGATATACAGCTCCAGTTCCTACGCTGCCCAGCTTAAATATAATAACGCCGCTTATTTCATGATGAGGCAGGCAAAGATTGCTTTGGCGGGCTTTGTTATCATGATTGTAATATCTAAAATGGATTACCACTGGTACGCCAAATTTGCCATATTTGCTTACGTGCTTTCCTATGTTCTCATGATAACCGTATCCCTGGTCGGGCGGAAAGTAAATGGAAAGAGAAGATGGCTGGGAGTGGGAAGCCTTTCTTTTCAGCCGACGGAATTTGTAAAAATTGCTTTGATTGTTATGCTGGCGGTTCTCATCGTTCAGATGGGAAGGAATATTAACTCCAGAAATGGCGTAATCCTGGTGATCGTAACGACGCTTCCGTTTGCAGGAATCGTTGCGGCAAATAACTTAAGATCTGGAATTATCATTGTTGGAATTGCTTTTGTCATGCTGTTTGTGGCGTGTAAAAAGAAATGGCCTTTTTTGGCCTGTGGTCTGGCAGGAGCAGGTTTACTGGCATTTGCAGGGCCAATGGCCACTGTTTTGGAAAAGCTTAACATTCTCCATGACTATCAGCTGGGCCGTATCCTGGTATGGCTGGAACCGGAGGCTTATCCTTCCACTGGAGGCTATCAGGTTCTTCAGGGGCTTTATGCAATCGGTTCCGGGGGTCTGGTGGGCAGGGGCTTAGGAGGGAGTATACAAAAGATGGGGTTTGTGCCGGAAGCGCAGAACGATATGATTTTTTCTATTATCTGTGAAGAACTTGGACTTTTTGGAGCTGTTTCTGTGATCCTGATATTTCTTTTTATGATTTACCGTTTTATGCTTATTGCAGATAATGCACCGGACTTGTTTGGCTCTTTGTTGGTTGTGGGCGTTATGGGACATATTGCCATACAGGTTATTTTAAACATTGCGGTTGTTACCAATACCATACCCAATACGGGCATCACCCTTCCTTTTATCAGCTACGGAGGTACTTCAGTCCTTTTTCTAATGATGGAAATGGGCATGGTTTTAAGCGTTTCCAACCAGATAAAGCTGGAA
>JAEWRS010000273.1 GCA_023398855.1 Bacillota bacterium | reverse complement strand
GATCTAAACAGGAGAACCCATTTATATCATTGAAAGAATCCGGTATGCAAATGATGAAATATTTCAGTTTGAAACAACCTATATGTCCAGCCGTTTATATCCTGATATCTCCATGCAGGTGCTGCAGCAGTCCAAATATCAGTACTTTGAACAGGTGAGGGGAATGAAAATTGCATATAGCGACCATACCGTAACCCCCATTCATCCTTCAAAAAATATCGCTGAAATGTTTGGGATTTCTTTGGACACGCCCATTTTGAGAGTTGCCAACACCACTTATCTGACAAATAATCAGATCATGGATTATACAGAATTAACACTTAACTCACCTAAATATCAGTTGACCTATGTCAAAAGCTGATTTTCAAAAAACATTCCATAAAAGGGATGAAGCAATAAAAAAGGCTGCAAGAAATTTCTTTCTTACAGCCTTTTTTATTGGAGACAGCAATCTCAGGGAAATGTTCTCTATGATATAAGGGCAAACAGGCCGGACTATGGACGGATCTGACCGTTACCATATATAATATATTTGGTTGTTGTAAGCTCCTTAAGACCCATGGGGCCTCTTGCATGGAGCTTTTGGGTACTGATTCCGATCTCCGCGCCAAAGCCAAATTCAAATCCGTCCGTAAAGCGGGTGGAGGCATTGACATAAACGGCAGCCGCATCAATTTCATTTAAAAACTTCTGAGCATTGCTATAATCTGCCGTAATGATGGATTCAGAATGCTTGGTGTTATAGCGGTTAATGTGGGATATGGCCTCCTCCACGGAACCGACAATTTTCAAGGACAGAATATAGTCCAAATATTCGCGGCCCCAATCTTCCTCTGTTGCCGGTACAAAGCCTTCTGCCATAGTACAGGCCTCCTCATCCCCACGGATTTCAACGGATTTTAACGAAAGCCTTTCTTTCAGTAAAGGAAGAAACTGAGAGGCTATGTCTCTGTGAATGACAAGGGACTCACAGGCATTGCAAACGCCGATCCTTTGGGTCTTTGCGTTGAATATTATATCCAGAGCCATATCAAAATCAGCGGATTTATCGACAAAAATGTGACAATTCCCGGTTCCTGTTTCAATGACTGGAATCGTGCTGTTGTTGACAACGGTTTTTATTAAACCTGCGCCTCCTCTTGGAATCAGTACGTCCACATATTCCCTGAGACGCATAAATTCCTTTGTCACTTCTCTGTCTGTTTCAGTAATGAGCTGTATGGCATCTTCTGGAAGACCTGCATTCCTAAGGCCGGTCCGAAGCCATTTTACAATGGCCTTATTAGATTCCAGGGCATCGCTTCCGCCTTTTAAAATTACGGCATTTCCCGATTTAAAGCAAAGTCCAAAGGCGTCAGCAGTCACATTAGGCCTGGCTTCGTATATAATACCCACAACGCCCAAAGGAACCCGCTTCTGGCCAATGGTAAGACCATTGGGGCGTACTTTCATGGAAAGCACCTCTCCTACCGGGTCATCCAGTGCTGCCACGGACAACAGCCCGTCAGCCATGGCTTCTATTCTCAAAGGAGTCAGTTCCAGACGGTCAATGAGTCCGGCACTCATACCGGAGGCAGCCGCCTTAATGACATCCTCCTGATTAGCAGTCAGGATTTCAACTTCTCCATCCAGCAGTGCGGCAGCCGCTGCCTTTAAGCCTTCATTCTTTTTTGCTGAACCCAGGATTCCTATGATTCCCGCTGATTCTTTTGCCGTCTTTCCAATCTCCCTAATCGTCATAAAAAGTCCTCCAATCGTTTCCTTATTATTGCCCAAGCCCTCTGGGCATCAAGGGATACCCGCAGGGTGTTTCCTTATTATTGCCCAAGCCCTTTGGGCATCAAGGGATACCCGCAGGGTGTTTCCTTATTATTGCCCAAGCCCTTTAGGCATCAAGGGATACCTGAAGGGAGCTTCCTTACACCTTACGGAGTAATAATCCGGTCCATACATTTATCATGGGATTCCGTTGGGATATGGTCAAAAAGCTGAAAGCCATAGGCTATTGCAATTCGCGGATGGTCTGGTTCTCTCTCAAAAAAACGGTCATAATACCCGCCTCCATACCCAATCCGGTTTCCGTACTTGTCAAAAGCGATACCTGGAACAATAACAGGAGCTCCTGGATCGTGGACTCTTAAACAGGATGGCTTTGGTTCCATAATTCCCATGACGCCTTCCTCCAGATCCGTTTTTCCGGAAATGGAATAAAACTCCAGCTCTCTTCCCACAACCTTTGGCACAGCGACACATTTCCCCTGTTTTAAAAGACTCTCCATGAACCTCCAGGTCCCTGCTTCCCTTCGAAAGGATACATAGCAGTAGACGCAAAAAGCTCTGAGGATATCTTCAATTCCTAAAAGCTGCTGACAGATGGATTCATTCCAGACACACTCGGCTGTTGTCTCCAAGGCCATGCGCTGTTCTTTTACAAATATTCTGATATCATTCTTCGCCAACTTTTCCATATTTTTTACCCAGATCCGTTATGGTACCGTCTTTCTCCTCAATGGAAATATTGTTTAAATTTCCTCGTAAATTCTTGCGGATAACTTCTATATACTCCTTCCGCAAAGCAACCTGCTCTGCAGCCTCTTTTTCTGATAATCCTACTGACTTTGATTTATGGTAAAGTGTATTGATCCGGTCAATTTTTTCCTGATTCATAAGTTCTCCTTAATACTCGTGATTAATATAGTCCATCAGGTCAAAGTCATGGTTTGGATGAGCCAGGAACAAGGTTCCCTTCTCTTCTCCATCCACGATCTGACTGATGGCCTCCACCTGGTCTCCGTTGGCGATGACCATATCACAGCCGCTGTCCGTAGCAATACGGGCGGCAGCCAGTTTTGCTGCCATACCTCCGGTCCCCACATCGCTTCCTGATGTGGATTTCCCCATATCCAGAAGCTTGGGCGTGATTTCTCTTACCAGTCCGATGAATTCTGCTTCCGGGTTTTGCCTTGGATCATCCGAATACAAACCTTCAATATCTGACAATAATATCAAAAGATCTGCTCCTATGAGTGCGGCTACAATAGCAGACAGCCGGTCATTATCGCCAAAATTATCCACCAGAGGAATTTCAGAGGTGGACACTGTGTCGTTTTCATTGACAACAGGGATGGTTCCCAGCTTTAAAAGCTCATCAAAGGTGTTCTGGGCGTTGTAGCGGTTGCTGTCATTAACCATAGTATTTTTGGTTAAAAGGACTTGTGCTGCTATTTGATTGTATTCTGCAAAAAGCTTCTGGTACACCATCATGAGTCTGGCCTGGCCCACAGCAGCAAACGCCTGCTTTTCCGATATGGTAACAGGCCTTGTATGATGTCCCAAGGTCTGGCGACCAGCTGCAATGGCACCGGAGGATACTAAAATCACCTGTTTCCCCTGTCCCTTTAAGTCACTGATTACCCGAACCAGTTTTTCGATTTTCATCAGATTCAAATCCCCGGTATAAGCATGGGTTAAGGATGAGGAGCCTATCTTTATTACAATCCTTTTTTTGTCTTTTAGTTTCTCTCGTTCCTCGACGTTCATCTTCATTATCATCTGCCTTCTGTAATTCTTTTTGTTTCATATCTTACAACATTTTTATGATTTCGTCAATTTATAATGAAAGCCCTTTAAATCCGGAAGCAATAGTTTCCGCCACCTTTAAGCCATCCATTGCCGCTGAAGTGATTCCCCCTGCATATCCGGCACCTTCCCCACAGGGATAGATTCCTTTTACGCTGCTTTCATATGCTTCATCTCTGGGAATCCGGACCGTAGATGAAGTCCTGCTTTCCACTCCAGCCAAAATGGCATCGGGTCTGGAAAAACCACGGATCCGGCGATCAAAGGCCTCAACTCCTTCCACCAGGCTTTCTGATAAGTATTCCGGCAGAAACTCTCTTATATTGGCAAAACCAAAGAGGCCTTTAAAGGCAGGCTCCACACTGCCATAGGCTTTTGAAAGCTGATTCTTTTTAAAATCCCCGTAAAGCTGAACTGGAATTTTTCCGTTGCAGCTTAAAAAAGCTGCCTCTTCCAGCCGCCGTTGATAAGCGATGCCGGCAAGAGGAGTTGTATCTTCAAAGTCTTCAGGTGTCACGGTAACGATCAAAGCGCTGTTGGCATTCACTCCGTCCCTCTTGTGATAGCTCATACCATTTACTGCAAGCTTTTTTTCTTCAGAGGAAGCGTTGACTACATATCCGCCCGGGCACATGCAGAAGGTATAAATTCCCCTTCCTCCTGCGCACTGATGGGTCAGCTTATAATCTGCCGGGCCAAGTATGGGGTAGTTTCCTTTTCCATATTGAGAAAGATTGATGCTATCCTGAGGATGCTGGATTCTTAGGCCCACTGCAAAGGCTTTTGCTTCCATGGGAACTTTTCTTTTATTCAGGATTTCGAAGGTATCCCTGGCGCTGTGCCCGATGGCCAGAACAAGAACCTCTGCCATGACACGTTCCTTTTCATTTACAATGACCCCATGCAGCCTGTTATCTTCTATTATAAAATCAGTCACAGTGCTGTTAAAACGTACCTCTCCTCCAAGGCGTATGATTTCCTCTCTCATTCCTTTGACAATACCGCTTAATACATCGGTGCCAATATGGGGTTTATTCACATAGAGAATAGAAGGGTCCGCCCCGAATTCCACAAAAAGCTCCAGCACCTTCCGGTTTCTCATAAGAGGATCTTTTAGAAGAGTATTCAGCTTTCCGTCGGAAAAGGTGCCTGCGCCTCCCTCTCCAAACTGCACATTGCAGTCAGGTTTTAACATTCCGCCCTTCCAGAATAAATCCACAGCCTCTATGCGCTTTTCCACGGACTCTCCCCGTTCCAGAAGCAGGGGCTGATACCCATGTCTTGCCAGCATGATCCCACAGAAAAGTCCGGCGGGCCCGGTTCCTATGATCACCGGCCTGTCAGTCATTTTTTTTCTTCCTGGCTTTGGAAACACATATTCTTTCTTTTCTGAAATACTTATATCTCCGCTCTTTACTTTATGTACCACAAATCCTTCATTTTCCACCTCAACATCAATGGAGTAAGTAAAATGGATGTCTTCTTTTTTTCTGGCATCAACAGATTGTTTCACTATTTGAAGGGAACGGATATCCTTTACCTGAATTCTTAATGTTTTTGCCGTCTTTGCCCATAAGGCTTCTTGGGTATGATCCACTGACAGTTTTAATTGATTAATTCTTATCATTGTTTTCCTCGTTTTTCTTATTTCTGATCTCGGTCAGATGCCTCTTTGGCATCTTCCCTGGGTCACACTGTGCCCATGTTCTTTAGGCAAAACCCGCCCGGTTTATGGGGCATATGTCCGCAGGACATTCCTCTTCCCGCGCAAGTACCTGCCAATATGCCGCAGGACCATGCCCACTGAAGATTATAACCACCGCAGATGCCGTCAACATCCAGGATTTCTCCTGTCAGGTAAAGTCCCTTAATAAGTTTTGATTCCATGGTATCTGGATTCACTTCCCGGGTATCAACTCCGCCGCTGCACACCTGGGCCTGATCAAAGGAATTGGCTGCAATGATCTCTGTTTTCAGACCCTTTAAAACAGATGCCAGCTTAATTATTTGGGCAGGCCTGATATCTTTGACGATTCCATTGCCTCCAACATCAGCTATCTTTAACAGGATCCTGGCCAGTTTATGATTTAATATGCCATTTAAGAAATCTTCTGCCGGCCTCTGGCAGAAACGCTGTGCACGTTCTTTAAGAAACTGGTGGGTATGGTTAAAATCCATGGCAGGAAGGAAATCCAGTTCAACGGTCACTTGCCTGCCGGCATCCAGCCCTCTGGCTGCGAAACGGCTGATCTGGAAAACCGGAATGCCCGAAATTCCGTAGTCAATAAACTGAAGTTCACCCCGATCCGCTACCACTGTTTTTCCATCTATTTTAAGGGTCACACATGCCTCAGTCCTGACACCGGCCGTCTGCTTATACCATTTTTCCCTGCATCTAAGCTGTACCAGGGCCGGCAGAGGTTTTACGATATGGTGTCCGAGAGTCCTGGCCAGGTCATAACCACTTCCATCGGAGCCTGTTTTAGGAGCGGCCATAGAGCCTGCGGCTAAAATAACGGCATCAGCCTGTTTCTTTCCCATGGAAGTTACAAGAGACAAATCCTTCCTGATTTCTTCTACCTGGCAGTCAGTAACGATGGAGACTCCTAAGTGGTCCAGTTCGTAGAGAAGAGCTTCCAGGACAGAGGAAGCCTGTCCGGAATTTGGATAAACATATCCGTTCCGATCAGTAAGAACAAGACCAAGATCCCGAAAGAATTCCAGAGTATGATCTACAGTGATATGTTCCAGTACTCTTTTTATAAAATCCGGTGATCCTCCGCGGTAAGCTCCCTCAGGGAGCATCAGATTGGTTAAGTTGCATTTTCCATTACCAGTGGAAAGCAGCTTTTTCCCTGGTTTGGCTGTATGTTCTAAAACGGTAACAGAAGCGCCCTGTCTGGCTGCCTGGATGGCCGCTGTCAGACCGGAAGCTCCTGCTCCTATAATGATTACCTGCTGGTTCATAAAATCCTCCTGTATCCGCTGACAGACCCATTGTATCCAGTTTGTCCTTTTATTTCAAGTGTTTCTTTAACTTGTGTAGGATTCCAGATAATTAAATACTTCGATCATGGAAGTAAACCATATCCCTTCCATCAATTTCCCCCGTTCATCCTCAGGAAAATCAGTGATGGGCATATGGGTATAAAGGCAGATGGTTGTTTTATCCTGATAGAGGACGAGAAGATATCCGTCCTCTGAAACAAGATAATACTTTTCCTTACTTTTTGCATTTACCGGCTCGGCCTGTTCCTCTTCCTGGTTTATTACGATCTGCGCTTCCGTCACAGTTTCTGTTTCTATGGTTGCCCCTGGCAGGGCTTCCTCAGGCCTTACGCTGTCCTTTGTAATGGCAAATCCGATCCCCAGGCAGATGGCGGATGCCGCTACGAACAAAAGAAAGCAGAACATATACTTCTTCATGAGATGATACCTCCTTCAAGTAAGTATAGTATCTGCCTTCTTACTGGGTTTTAATCACAAAAGATGGAATTTTCTTGCAATGCGCACCAGCTTATTCCCGCCTGGTACACTCAAAAGCTCAGATTCATCCACGCAGCGCAGTTTTAAAAGAAGAATTCCATAAACAACTACCGCTACTGCAATGGCGGAAAGTACACTGAATACATTGCGTTTTAAGGCCAAATGCGTCAGAAAGTAGGTTCCGTAAGTAACAGCGCCCATGACTCCGGAAGCCAGAGTAGGAAGAATAAATGTTTTCTTCATTTCCTGTCTGTAATTTAAAAATTTACGGATGGCCGCTCCGTTTAAGATGCACATAATAAACGCAAACAGGATGTTGGAATATACCACACTGTAGATCCCCATTTTAAATCCAAATAGCAGAACACACAGGATTATCACATGGAGGATCAGGGAAATGACTGCATTTTTTAAAGGAACCTGCATGCGGTTAATTCCCTGGAGCACTCCGTTGGTAACTGTGGAAAGAGAGAAAAATACCACTGCTGAGGATCCGTATAGCATCATCTTAATAAGTGCTGAGTTGTCATTCCTGCTGAATAACAGATTGCAGATAGGCCCGGCCAGTACCGTAAGGCCTACCGTGGCCGGTATGGCGATGAGCATGGAAAACCGGATCACCATGGATACTTTGCTCTTTAACTGCCCCCTCTGTCCCTCTGCCATTGCCCTGGAAAGTGAGGGGATGAGAGCAGAGGAAAGGGAGTTGGCAATTGCCACTGGAATATTAAAAAGAAGCTGATACTTTCCTGTAACGCCCCAGTTGGAAGCAATCTCCGAAGCAGCCATGCCCATAGCCGTCATGCCGTTCCCATAAATACTGTTGTCAATAACCGTGCTGATGTTATAAGCCACGCTGCTTAATACGATGGGAAAAACTGTCATCAAAAGGGCGCTGGAAAGCTCTCCATAGGATTCCCTGCGTCTTGTCTTGTCCCTTCTTGCCTGCTTTTTTACAATTGGCAAATAGATGAATAAAATAAACAGGAGAAAAAGCAGGGCAGCCACTGCCCCTGCCCCTGTTCCAATGGTTCCTCCTGCCGCTCCCAGGGCAAAGGAATATTCTTTGGACCCGTGAACCAGATTGGATTTAATCCCTGCCTGGAACAGCCTGGAGGCTGCATAAACGCTGATGACCGCGTTGACGATTTGTTCAAGCACCTGGGATATGGCTGTGGGAAGCATGGTTCCGATTCCCTGAAAATAGCCGCGGAATACCCCAAGATAAGCGATCACCCAGATGGTAGGAGCCAGGGTTTTTAAGGCATAAAAGGTATAAGGCATTTTTAAGAAATGGCTGGCAAAAACATCAGCTCCAAACCAGAGCACAGCGGCTCCAAGCCCTCCTGCCACTGTACCATAAAACAGGGCAACCTTTAACACCCTGACAGAGTTGCGGTATTCCTTTCTGGCCAGCCTGGTGGCAATCATCTTAGATACCGCCGTAGGAAGGCTGTATGAGGAGATGATCAGAAGAAGGGAATAAATCGTAAAAGCAGAAGTATAATAGCCGTTTCCTTCATTTCCTAAGATATCAGCAAGGGGAATACGGTAAAACATGCCGATGACCCGGACGATGATTCCTGCCACCGCAAGGATAACGCCCTGAATTAAGAAATTGGAGGATCCCTTCTTTGTTGGCTTTCTGCTTGTCCTATTCTTTTCCATATAATTTCACATTGGGAGAATCCTGTGCGGAAATAATGCACACCCAGGTTTTTCCCTGGTTCAGGATAATCTCGTTGTTCTCCATGTCGTAATAATGTGTTGGACCGAACTCCCCTTCCTTACTCCACTTTATGGGGATGGAACGGCCTTCCGTCACGTAGCAGCCATAAGAGTCATCCTGTACGTTGATGTTTAGATATTCCGTTGTTGCATAATGGGCGGAAGGACAGTACTGAAGAATGATGTTCTTTACTTTGATCTGCCCTTCCACTCCCTTGTGGGGAGCCCCATACTGGTACCGGTAATAAAACCCGTCCTCTTCATGGTATTCAAACCACGGCTTGTTAAGCACATAACCCGGATAAACCTTATAGGCATCGCTGACACTGTTTGCCCCTTCCAGAGTTACCTTACGGCCGTCTCTGGCAAAGCGGTAATGGCCTTGGTAGGCGGAATCATAGCCTTCCTGATAGCCAAGCTGTAAAATTGCCTTGCTTAACCGGTCCCCGCTGGTATAAGCGTTATGAGGGGATTTCCGGTCTTTGGTACGAAAATAAGCCACCGTGCCGATGGCATCCAGCCCATTGATGTTATCCACATTGGCCAGATAGGGCTTTGCAAAAGTACTTTGCCCGTAATGGGCATAAATGGCATCAAATTCACGGGCAAAATATGTATAATAGGTGCGGCAGCTTCTCACGGAACCGATCCGGTCCAGATCATCGTAATTCTCTATGATAGCCATGTAGCGGTTCATGCCTCCTTCTGCAGGTGCTTCATAAACCACCCCGGCCCGGTTGATCCCATATTGGGGAAGAGCCTCTTTATCATTACTCATCATGACTGCCACCGGCCTCCGGTTCCCGATCGCAGTGGTGACCATCTCCCCGGTAAGATAGCTTCGTATCATCCCGTCTTTTTCAGTACGTTCTTCAAAGGTATAGTATTCACCGGTATTCGCCTCCAGCCCATCGGCTGTTTCTGTGCTGCTGATTTTGATCTCTTTTGTTTCCGCTGCCCCGGAGGTTTCCACAGATTGTTCCGAGATCCATACTTCCTCATATTTTTTACTGCAGCCAAACAAAAAGGCGGCAGAAACAATAACACCGGCGAACCCTAACCATACCCTTTTCATCATCTCGTATATCCTCCCAGGCTTAAGATTTCTTCCTGCTTCTTTTCCATGATCAAACGCTCTTCGTCTTCCATATGATCATAACCGCATAAATGGAGCATGCTGTGAGCGACTAAAAAAGCAAGCTCCCTTGTTTGGGAATGGCCGTATTTTTCCGCCTGTTCCTCTACCTTATCTACTGATATTACAATATCTCCCAGCAAAAGCTCTCCTGTTTCCGGATGAAAGCAGTCATCTCCTGCCTCTTCTAAACGTTCAAAATCAGAGGGATTATCATAATCAACCATTGGAAAGGAAAGGACATCCGTGGGGCTGTCTATACTCCTGTATTCCTGATTGATCAGGCGGATATCTTCGTTGCAGGTAATGAGTACATTGACCTCAGCTTCATAAGGGCAGTTTTCATAATCCAGTGAATCCACTATCACTCTTCTAATAATATCTTCATATGGGATGTACAGCTTTTTTTCTGCCTCATATTCAATATTAATCGTCATAATGTGCCTTTCTGCCGCCAATGGCTTTTGTCTTTCGTTCAGGCGGTTTCTTCTTTGATTCGTAATCATCATAAGCCTGTACAATCTTCTGTACCAGAGGATGACGGACCACGTCACTGCTGGTCAGATAGCAGAAGCCGATGTCGTCTATTCTCTTTAATATCCGGACTGCCATGTCAAGCCCTGAAGCAGCTCCCGAAGGCAAATCCTTTTGTGTCTGGTCGCCTGTTACAATTACCTTTGATCCAAAACCGATTCTGGTTAGGAACATCTTCATCTGTGCCGGTGTTGTATTCTGGGCCTCGTCCAGGATAATATAGGCATTATCAAGAGTACGGCCTCTCATGTAAGCCAGAGGTGCCACCTCAATCAGGCCTTTTTCTGCATTATGGAGATAGCTCTCCGCTCCCATGATCTGATAAAGGGCATCGTATAAGGGCCTTAAGTAAGGATCTATTTTGCTTTGCAGATCTCCTGGAAGAAAGCCCAGCTTTTCCCCTGCCTCTATGGCAGGTCTGGTGAGGATGATCCGGTTTACCTCACCGTTTTTAAATGCCTGTATAGCCATTGCCATGGCTAAGTAGGTCTTGCCGGTTCCTGCCGGACCGATACCAAACACGACCATTTTTTTCCTGATCTGGTCCACATACTGCTTTTGCCCCAGAGTCTTAGGCTTTACCGGCTTTCCAGAGATGGTTCTGCAGATAATGTCCTTGTCGATTTCCAGGATCTGGCTGTCGCTCTCAGAAAATGACAGAGAGAGGGCATAATCTACATTCTGCTCTGTTATGGCATTTCCACGCTTGGAAAGTTCAATCAGGTTACTAAATACACTTTTTGCCTTTTGGACCATTTGTTCCGGTCCTATGATCTTAAGGGCCCCATCCCGTCCGATCATGGTAACGTGAAGGGTCCGTTCTATTTTCTTTAAGTAGCTGTCAAACTGTCCGCATACATTTTTTTCGTGATCAGCTGGGATGTCTATGATTGTCTCAATTACGCTCATTTAACGATTTGTCTCCTCCGGTTCCTCTGTTCTTTGTATCTTAAGCGCCTCCGGCCTGCCCACAGGCTCCTCGGTCACAAAATCTATGGCAACCTGGCATAAAGATTCATTATCTAGTATTTTAACATGATTTTCCAGAATTTGTACCCCTTTTTCCAATAATTTTTTTTTGTATCTTTCATTCATATCCTCTGACACTTCTTTTTTCTCTTCATCTGTGTAGGGACGCTCGTAGGATATGTATTCTCTCCCTGTAATTTTCCCTACATAAATGGGGAGATAAAAATTCTGAAACAAATGAAGCTGCTCTTCTTCCATAGTCTGTTTCCATGATGTTCCTTCTGGACGGGGCCTTATGAGGAGAAAGGAGAAATTAAATGCTTTCATATAATAACCCTTTCTGATTTTTCCTGTCTCAACATCGATTTTCCGGAAAAGGGGCATTTGTCTTGTATATTGATATTCTGTCCTGGCCGATATGTCTCCATCGGAGCGTACATAGTGGGTGTTGACCACCTCTTCACTGTCTCCGATGATTGGAAGAATGCCGCTGACTAAAATCTGACCCTGTTCCACGGTATCTCCTATGGCAACCTTTGGAACACCGCTTCGTACGATCATGGAGGTGATCACTCCGCTTTTTTCTGCCACAATGTCACAGGGGGTTTCATCTTTTGAGGGAATTTCCGACAGCACTTCGTTTTCTTTTATTTTAACCAGAAGGCGGGTTCCTGATACCCTTGCAGACACCCAGGTAATTTCAGGAAACTTACTGCGGAAGGATTCTTCTAAAATCTCGCAGTCAATTTTTGATTTTCTCATGCCATATCGGATTTCTTCCGATTCGCAGTATTTTAAAAGGGTATCGTATGTATACATCTGGTTTCCTTCGAATTCTATGTCCCAGATGAACAGGGAAAGGGAATAGAGGATCAGAAAAAAACTGACAAATCCTGCAGCATACAGTTTACGCCTTTTGTTCCGGTATAAAAAAAAAGGAAGTCCAAACTTTTTTAAAATTCTAAGTCTGACCTTTGATTTACGGACGAGAGGCTTTATTTTCCGGAACCCTTGTACTGTCATAAAAAGCCGATAGGAATGCCCGGTATTTATGATCTCCCATAATTCGATCTCATGGACGCTGCACATATTTAGAAAACGCTCAGGGGAAAATCCGGTCATTTCTATAGAAAGGTAACCGAATAAATAATGATTCAACCATGAAAGCACGATATTACACCTCCAGCTTCCCTTATTATTCAAATTCCAGGGATTTTATATAACCGTTGATTTTCATTTCCTCATTGGTGTAATACTCAATCATCAGCCTGCTTCCGCAAATGACCACACGGCAGTTTTTGGCCTGAAGTTTGATGGAACAGTCTGTATACAGGATAATGCTGCGGTAGTTTTCGATCACAACGCTATGACGACCCAGAAAAGATACGAGCACCTCTCCCAAAACCACATCCTTGGGAAGCTTTAAAGCGGAAGCTGCTTTTTCCTTTGATTCCTCAAACATAATCCCTTTTCTGCCCTTCTCTTTTATTCCTTTATACTATATGCAAATGAGATGCGGAAAATTCTAAGGCCGTAAAAGTCGAAAAAACCCTGGTCACTATAACACATGACCAGGGATTCATCTTTTAACTATTAGTTATATTTACGTTTTCTTGCAGCTTCAGACTTTTTCTTACGTCTTACGCTTGGTTTTTCGTAATGTTCTCTTTTACGAATTTCCTGCTGGATACCTGCT
>JAEWRS010000018.1 GCA_023398855.1 Bacillota bacterium | reverse complement strand
GTTGACAAATGGTAGACATTGACAACGAAAAAAGCGGACTACAATAATATGTTGTCCGCTTTAAACTATTTTTTTATCGTTTGCATATTGTATAATATTGTTTTTATGTACTAACATGGTTAATTTAAAGCATGTAATAAGATTCGTTTATTCTTTGCTAATGAAATAATATTTATGACATTTTGATTTTCGCAATCAGAAAGCAAATCACATAAATACGCAAAGTCAACATCATTAAGCAACAACACCTTTTCATATAGTAGTAGTAATTTTTTTCCTTCGTACATCGCCCCGTACCCCTCCCCTTGTATATTATGTATATAATAAACCTTTTTTTGCCTTTTGTCTCGCTTTGAACTGCAAACCGTTCACTTTTTTAGATAAGGGGTGTCAACCAAGTCATTTATCATCAAATTTAGTCCAGCAGCTAACCTCTCTATAGTGTCTGCTCTTGGCATTGCTCCATTACGGATGCCGTTAATCGTGCTTTGCGGCACACCCGTCATGATGCTTACTTGCCGCTCTGTGAGGTGTTTTTTTTTCATGTAATTATCAAGCAATATTTTCATATCGATATACTATCATTTTTTAGCAAGATATTAACTGGCAATGTATGGCAATAAAAAAGGCGGCTCCGATGTGGAAACCGCCTTGTGGTTGGTAATTATTTCATTATAGATCAACAAAAGCGGAACGGAACGAAGCGTTGTAGCCGACGCGAGAACGCGGGTAGTGCAAGTGCAACGCCGACACACCACCGTCGGAAGCGTTGTGGAAACTCGAACCCCGGAGAGGCAGACGCTCACCGTGGTTTCGCGCCAAAAATCTGCCTGGCGCTGTCTGGGCGCTGTCTGGGAATAATCCGGCAGCTATTAGAATTTTAGGAATGTTCACACCGGAAACCGCCTTTGTATCCTTAAAAGGTGTGTTTGTGTCGTTCGTGTCGTCCGTCTGTGCGGTAATACTGGTATTGATACGCAAGGTCGCGTCACTTGAACTTGTGCGGTCCACTTTTAGGGTTCCTACGGTTACGGGATTTACCAATGTTCCATCTGGCATAATTGCTTTCCATTCGGCACTGTCAGCAGTCATGCTGGTTGTGGACTTCATAGCATTACCATATGGTATAATCTGGATTTCTCCATTTATAAGTCGCATACCACTTACCCACTCCCAGCAGTTTCCGCAAAGGTCAGCGATTCCAGACGATCTGTGGTCATGATACCATGTAACAGGTCCGCTGCCCGTTGCGGTTCTTCCACCTCTTCCGTCTGTGTAAGCAGAGTCATTGTATGTATTTACCCCTCTTTCATACGCATTTGTATAGCTTGCATCCCAGTTTGTGTTTCCACGCGGAATTGTGCTGTTTTTCTCGTTCCAAAGATTTATTGCGGCGAATACCCCATTCTGATTAAGATGCCATCCAGTACCTTTGTTGCGGCAGTAGAGCAAAGCATTGTCAAAATTTACTCCAGTATGTGGGTCTTTCATTGGTAACGAATAGGCTCTGCTGTTAACCATCGTATTAATATACTTTGATACCCATATAACATTTTTTTCGACTCCGTCAACAATCCACCATGGAAGAGTATCGGTTGTTCCGTCTGTAATTATATCTGAATACTTCATCTTTGGTATCCCCACCATAATAGATGGCATTCCTACGTCATCAAATATTACCTTGTTATTTCCGCTAAAGGAAGCCACGGCCATAGCTAAGTCATCAAAGTTACCCATGCCATCATACCTCCAACCCCCACAGAATCAGCGTGCACAAGGATATATCAAAGGGCACCGGATTTGTGATGTATTTTTTTGTACCATCAATCTCATATCCATCTTCTACAGTATCATATCTGCGCGCTGGAATTTCTATTTGTGCCGCGTAAAGCCTTGCACTCCCTCCTGTTCCAATAACAATACCACCTTCTATATCAATGCATATATCAAGCACAACATTATAATCTCGCTCTCTCTGCTGCAGATTAATTGTCAATTCATCATCGCCAAAAGTGATTTTATTTTGACTCACACAATATTCCAGATGATTACCTGGTGTTTTTTCAATTACATTTATTTTACTCATCTATTTTTCTCCTTGCAAACTACTTCTGATGATCTTGCAACTATAACTTCGGCGGCTTCTCTTTGTTCGGGTGTTGCGCCGCCAGTTACCCCAAATGATTTTAGTATGGAGTTTTTATGTGCTTCGTTTTCCTTTGATTTAACAATGATAAGCATTAATATATCCCTCCTTTTACATATAGTTTTAAATTTACAGAAGTCGCGCTTCCAGTAGTTGCTATCTTGAATCCATTTAGCATTTTTTCTGTTATGCTTATATCTCCAACAAATCCACCAGAATAGGATACAACTTCCATTTGTACAGTGTAATTCAAATTATTTTTTGCATAAGGTAATGATATGGTTTTGATCGAGTTATTAAATGGATATTGCTGACTGTTTGTTAGTTGAGTCGTTATAATATCCCCTGTCATATCTGCTTGTGTTGGGATAAACGTTCCGAAAGCAATTGCTCCGACTTCTCCAGCATTATAAATTGGTTTGTTGGGTTGAAGCGCCCAATTCGGCACATTTGGTATAATCGTTGTATTGGGCAATGCGCCAACTTCAGTCGCTGTATATACTGGTTTTTCTTCTTGTAATGCCCATGCGTGAACATTTGGAATAGGCGTTGTATCTGGAAGCGCGCTTACTTCTGATGCGGTATACGTTGGTTTGTCTGGCTGCATGGCCCACGTAGGAACATCTGGTATCTCTGCTTTTACATCATCTAACTTCTCTATGATCTGCTCATATACAGTAGGTGTAGGAGGTTCAGGAGTGATACCGTCTTTGTATCCACTTAAGTTAATCCTAACAAACAGTGGATTTGTCGTAATTCTTTTTGTTCCGTCAGTGCCGAAAACGCTAATGGCCGCGCCGTTTGCTACGATAATATCGTGAGGTACTTTGCATACTCCGTCATTATCAAGAAGTTGATTAAACACCAGAGAATTTCTTGTAAAGACTGCTGTCTTAGTAGTACCTTCCCAATCGCCAGAAAATGTAAACTTTGCTTCCAAGTATTCAACGCTTCCAGATGCCGGAGCCTCGTTATCTGATCTGGTTAAAGTTTGTTTAGTAACGTTAAAGTTCAATTGCATAAAAAGTCCACCTTTCTACTGCGCAAGCTGCGGATACTTTAAGGCTCCGTCATGATCCGGTGTGAGCGTTACGGGTTTTATAGCCAGCTTTCCATCCTGATCAAGGTAATACCACTTTCCGCCAGAAGCCTGTAGGCCCTTAACCATGGCTCCATCTTCTCCGAGATAATACCAGTCACCCTGATACTGATACCATACATTTTTCACCATAATCCCGGCGCCGTCAAACCAATACCATTTTCCGTCAGAGTCCAGATACCAGGAATTTCTTACCGGATCTCCAGAGTTACCAAGATAAAACTTCCAACCGTCCGGTTCCCGGTTCCAGCCTAATTGCTTTATTGGTTCAGGAATAGGCTGCACATCATCCTGTATGTATCTGCGTACACACACAAGTCCTTTACGCCAGCCTCCTGCAGCCCATGAATTGTATCTGCCCTTGCAATAGGCTGCTATATCCTTATAAGATGGCGTACCGCTGCCGTGTCCGCATATAATTCCATTACCACAGTACATTTCTACATGACCAATCTTAAGGGGTCTACTTGCGTCAGTCCCGGCAAACTCCAACATATCCCCTTTACGCAGAAACGATATATCCGGGATTCCTGCTGCGATATCCGCATCAACGGTAGTCAATTTAGCTGATTGGTATATCCCGGCTGTGTTAAGAATTCCAAAGCCGTATCCTGCCTCTTTATACGCATAACTAATGGAGCTACTACAATCACTATAATATTTATCATCTTTGTATGGTACAAAGCAGTAATCGCGTAAAGTCTGACTGTAAATGTTTCTACCGATTATAATGCCATATTTGTCGCATATCTTTTGTCTTTGCTGCTCTGCCATCATAGTTATTTCTCCAATCGAAAAGGACCGAGTATAACCCGGCCCCATACATTACTCTGTTTTATTTGATTTGTTTTTAAGCACTTCGATAGCGTTCATGAGTATATCGGATTTAACAATTCCCATAAGCCCCGCATTTTCTACGATTGATAGTGCTTCATTTGCGATAAATCCATATATCGTGGCGATCATTATGTAGTTGATTCCGATAGCAACATCGATCTGGTGTGCTGTAGCAATGACAAAAATCATTCCAAATTTTTTCATGATCCCACGCCACATAGCATCAGAACTTGCAGCTCCACTTTTTGTTTTTGGAGAATTTTTGAAAAACAACGCTACGATCACTCCCATTATCATGTCAATCCCCATCATGATAAGCACTACACCAAGATTAGGAGTCCACGCGCCAAAGACTTTAGCGCCGATTGGGGCGAGTATGCCAAATACAACACAAACAGTTTTTTCTTTCATTTTATAATTCCTCATGCTTTCTCTCAACTTGCATCTATGTAAGAATTTTTTGTTTTTTATGTATGAAACGAATTATTAGTTGATATATAAATATCTGAGTACTATTGTATACTTCTGTGCTTCCGAAAATCGCATGCAAATATTTTCACCTTTTATGTAAGGCGGAGAGTACAAAAATATTCCATTAGACCAACCATCAACAGTGGTAGCAAAAACACTAACTAGTGTTTTGTTTGTTAGAGATGGTTCTCCATTCCACCAAGCAATTGCTTGTTCTGCGTTTGTCACCAAAACATCAACCACATATTGGAGTTCAAGATATTGAAGTTTCAAAAGAGAGTAGACTAATGCCGCGCTTGCCGGTTTAGTAGAATCATTTATAAATTGATTAACAAGGTCTTCTTTTAAAAGTATATATTGTGCCAGTTGGGCATCTATTGCCTTTACGCCTGCGCTTATCGGGCTACGCGTATTCTGCAAGTCACTTCTTGTCAATGCGGTTGATCCGGCGCTACCTTGAAGTGCGTCAATTAGGTCTTGAAGGTAATTTATTTTTTCTTGTCCGTCATCTACGATTTGTTGCAACTCCGTTATGTACGGTGCCGCAGGAACGGATTTGTCTGCTAGCGGATCATAGCGACATATGAAGGTAAACTTATTTGACGATATCTGGCCATTTGCATACACCAGTTTTACATCTGCAACCACTTTTCCTGGCGACTGCAATTCATTTCCTTGAAAAACATAAGTATAAGTTGCAATGCTCTTTGGCATATCCGCGCCCGTAACAATCATGCCATTTGACAGTGTAAAGACAATATAGGCCCGTTGAGCGTTGACTATATACTGGCCATCAGCTTTAACCCGAATGCTAAATTGTATCTGCCCATAATCTCCCTGAGTGAAGGAATACTGTGTTTCCAGTATGCCACTGTCGTTTGCATTCAGTGCTATATCATAATTCATATTAAACCACCTTTCCAAGTATCACATAAGACTTTGCTACGCGAGCCATAAGGACCTTATCTCCCTCTGCCGGAGTATATGATTGAAGAAACTTATACTGCTTCTGGCTTGCCGTAGTCTCGCCGTAAAACCTAATGTATGGTCTTCCACTTGTGACATTGTCCACCACTGCCATTCGATACGCTTTATCACCATCAAACAGTAATTTCATTTCGTCAAGTTGTTCTCCCGGATTGTTATAATTCACAGCTTCACCACCCTTTTCAAAGTATGTGCCATTGTGCCACCAATGCTTAAATCCATTTCCCATGCGTATTCAATATATTTATTCCCTACTCCCAAACCGTCCTCTCCAACGTAAATACAGTCACGGTAAGAGTGATGTGGCATTAAAGCTGTAGGCAGTATAACAGCATCATATGTCTGGCTTTTCTCAATGGCAATACGCCTGACAAGATCGTTAAGTGTCGCCTGGTCAGCTATGTCGTTAACGCTTTCAATATCAACCACATTGCGGCCACGACTAGCTGTCGATATCACGCTTGCTACGCTGTCGTTTACATATTGGCTGCGAAGTTCAACACCGTCCGGATCGTCTGTATATCTTACGAAGATGTTAGGCACATTGTAAATATCAACGCTCTGTTTTGCTCCTCCCTTTATAATGCTTCTGTCGTTTGTCTGGTAAGCTTGCTCCGTTGGTCTGTTAAGCGGTTCAACATATCTACGGCTGACCGCATATCCGCGGTTGTCAAAATGCAAAGGCTCATAGTTTATAGCTGTCAGCAGTGAATTTATAATGTCCAGTTTGCTTGTGCCGATCTCAAACTCTAAAGCTGTGCCTACCGTGAGGATAGATGTTTCAATATTGGTTTTTTTGATTCCCGCTGCCGTTATAATGCTTCGAACCTGCGTAACATAGTTTGTGCCTGCAGCAATAAATAGTCTGGTTGTGATCTTATCTTCTTTCAAGATAGTGCCATAGTCATAGCAATCTACTTGCTGCAGCACTCCTCCGCCCTGCCTGGATCTTTCCGGGCTGCTCATGATATAAGTGCCAAGAGGATACTCAAGCCAGCCTGTAGGCGATTTTAACCGGAAGAAAGGACGCACCCTAAAATCCACTGTCTTAAGGTCTACGTCCCCAATTTCCCTTATTGTGAGTGAAGCGGTACCCATGATTTCCTGAGAACTGTCAAATCGAATATTACCACTCACGTTTTCCAAGTCTTTCAGTTTTACTTCATTTTTGTCGAGCAATTCGTACCGAAAATTTATAGTACGGTCAGACTCAAGCATTCTTAACACATCTTTATGGGTATATGGCCCCTGTGCAAGGCTATACATCAAACCTCACCTCCAGACTATAATCAATCTGGCTTAATGATATTTCCACATTCTTTCCAGCGTTAAATAATGTATTCTCATGTCCTAACTCTCCAATTTCGCAGCAGAAACACTTTTCATTATTTCTGAATAAGTAAATCCCATTTAAGCCATATAGCGATTCAATCCTTTTTGCATTTTCATTGCTGAGATAAAATGTAATTCCAATTCCAAATTCTTTATGAACCCCAGATTCTTTTATGGGATAGGTGCGTCCTTCGTATTCTATAAGTTCTGCCTCGTTCGAAAACTTTGATTTTATGCTATTAAACCAATCGCTATCCGATTTATAAATTTCAATATAATCATTCTGGTTGTTTATTTCAGATAACAAAGCACCTTTGTATTTTACCTTAATTGATTGTTTACCGCTATCTGCATAGCTGCCGTTATGCGCCCTGATAAAGTAATCGTACATAACATCAGATTTCACGGCATAATCAGTATATTCAGATCCAGAAAACCGCCCAATTGGTATAAATGCAATCCCATCTTCTGAACGATAAACAATTTTATCTGCTGCCGTAGAAGTGGTGTTAACTACTATCCCTCCATGAGTAACAGACAAGGTTATGTCTGGCGTGCTTGGCACTGAGGCCGATATAGTAAACACCTTTGCGCTTTCGTCCGACCAAACGCCATATACGCTTCCTATGCGCATCTTTACTGTGTATGTGCCGCTTGGAAACATCATGTTAGGGATATATGAACTTGTTAGCCCTCCTGGCATATCACCGCTATCATGTATCAACACTGAACCTTGGTAAATCAATAAACGAAAAACTGCAGTCTCAGAAGCGTTACTTCTCCATGTGATTTCAGTAACAGCATCATTTTTCATGGTATCTATGATTGGAGCCACGGGCCGTCCTGTAAGCTCAAACGACCCGTAAGCGTACTCAGAAACCGCATTGATAGCGTTGTATGTTCTTACCCTCCACTCAATGATCCCGGTAGGCATAGAGTTTGTTTCAAGCGTCCGGCTTTGCTGTGTCGTGATGATACCTAAGGCATCTGTCCATGAGGAATTGCCTTGCTGCCTCCAACCAAAATCATACTTTGTCTGGCCTGTATCATAAAGTGAATTATGCCGCCACTGAAAAGTCAGAGCGTTCCCTTTTTCTATCACATCGCCGTTTGGGTAAAGTATGGTTGGAAGGTCAGGTACCGCATCACTATAAGTGATTTCGATATATGGCACATTTCCAGATTCTCTTGATGAAAATTTCCACCACTCCGTTATAGAGGTATTGGTTTCCAAGTCCTGTATCCCAAGCACCACATTATCTATCCCAAGCGCATTCGATACTATGCTTGTTACGTCCCATGTAATCCACTCATTTACATTGGACATTGTAACGGAAGATATGATAGTTGTTGGAGAGTGGGCCATATCGCTGTCTCTGTAGGTATCGTGTACGATTTTTCCAGTTAGCGTATTTACGCTTACAGGTATGTCGTATTGAGCCGCATCTAAAATGCACTTTTTACCTTTTTGTGTGCAATGTATTTTCAACTCGCATTTTGTGATTTGTTTGTTTTGTAGTAGCGGAATATCAAATTGCATGAAAGCCAGCATGGCGCTGTAGGTGACAGGGCGATTGACAAGCATATAGTCTAAATCGTTAAAATTTCCTGCATAAGATTGAAAAGATACATAAGTATCAGCCTTGCACTGAACTATCTGTGTTGCCATTATAGCCTGCTCCTTCCTGCCCTGATTGCTGGCTTCATTTTTTGCATAAAATCAACTGCATCTGTAAAGTCTCTTGCATTTTTTGCATCTAATATAACATTTACATTATACATATCACCACCAGATGATTTCTGAGAGTCAGTAGCGCTAAGTACTCTTGATCCTATCGGAAGTTCCACTAATTCCGGTCCATGTTCTCCTACCCATGCCTTACCTCCGGTAGCATAATCAGTACCAGATGCATAATACTGAGATTTTGCTATTTGATTTGATTGGTTTTGTAAACCTTTCCCGATTTTTGCTACGTTATTTCCAACGCTATCCATTGTCCGGCTCACAGCATCACCTTGCCCCATGATAACAGCAAAGATGGTAGCCATTGCGATTAATGCCGCGACTACACCCCAAATTATTGCGATCGTTTTCAACGTCTTTGCATCAAATATTCCCATTGCATTTTTTAAACTACCGAATCCATCTATTGCCTTACTCGTTGCTTTTCCGATGTTATACATTGCAAGTATTATTCCAGATATTGTTATTATCATACTCAATACTGGTGTAGGTATGGACGAAATGACAGAGAAAAAGTCTGTGAGCAATGGAAGCAACACGGTTCCAAAGTTATTAGATAACCCTTTAACTGAATTCTTAAAATCATCCATAACTTTATTTAGAGCTTTGAACTTTTCTAGAGCCTCCTCCCCCATAACATATCCCGTATCATGTGCTTCTCGTTTCAAGCCTGCCAATTCTTCTTTGGTCATATTCAGCACTGGCCCCAAGTTTTCCCCAGTGGTAGATAGTAAATCACTCGCAATAGCATTTCTTTTAGTTACGTCTTCCATCTTCTGCAAACCCCTTATAACATCTGAAAAAAGTTCATTTTGAGATTTTAGGGCCCCATGTGAATCGCGTACATTAACTCCGAGTAAACGAAATGTTTTAGCCGTATCACTGGTTTTATCCGTAGCATCAAGCGCCTTTTCTGCAAGAGCTGCGATATCACCAGTCATGCTTTCAGCATCACTACCAACCGTCTTCATTATGTAGTCCCATTCTTGATACTGATCTGTTGTCATGCCCATACGTTGCGAAACGTTTGTTATCTCTCTTGCACTGTCTGCTGTACTTAAAGTTAAAGCCCCAAGTGTCGTAACCATTGTTCCGATTGTTAGTATAGCTGTTCCAATGCTTTCATCTACTCCATCAAATTTTCCTGCAAACTTTTCTATCGCGGGGTTTGCTTCAAGTCCAATAAAATCCGCAACATCTCTTATTGCGTCACCGAAAGATCTGTTCTTGTCAGAAGTATTCTTTATTTGTTCTTCTGTATCCTTTAAAGAACCTTCAAGTTTTAAAAGTGTTGTTCTTTCGTTTAGTAACGCCTTATCCGCCTGATCAGCTGCTTTTGACTCGTAACCGTGAGCGGCAACAATTTTATCGTAAGATTTTGCGGTTTCTTCAACCTTTTTCTTTTGTAGTTCTATTTTTTGCCTTAACGTATCTTGCTGTATTC
>JAEWRS010000218.1 GCA_023398855.1 Bacillota bacterium | reverse complement strand
CTGTTCAATCTTCAGTTTTCAAAGTGCTTTTTGTGTGTTACTGTCGCAGCAGCAACTTTTATAGGATATCATGGCTGTCTGTTTTTGTCAACCATTTTTTCCATTTTCTTCAAAACTTTTTCATCGCTCATCGATGTGTTTTTAGAAGAAGTTTTGCCGCCTTTTTCAGCGGCGAGTTATATCTTATCAAAGCTGACGACAAAAGTCAACAATTATTTTGATTAGTTTTCAATAATTTATTCCGTGTGAAATATATAACCCGTGTTAAGATACGCCATTCACTGAAAAACATAAAAACAATCATGACTCCTGCCTGTTAAATAGCGTAAGAACAGCAAGTAATTTCTTCTGTACCGCAGCTTTTATCCCGGCACGTAATCCTGCCAGAACTACACCCATGGAGCAGCTGCAGTTTCATAATTATTCACACAGTAACTATTTTGCGTAACTAAATATGTTTTTTAATAATAAAGTAACCAAAAAACCAACTATTATGTTATATTTATCATAAGTTTTGCCGATATAAAAATATAACTGTATTATTATCGAGAAGGGGGTGTTCCAACGATGCAACTTGGAGCAATGAATATAATCTCAATCAGAACGGGCAGACCGAAGTCCCATATCCAGCGACATTGAATTATTTAGCCTGGTCCGTGGAAACTGATTAATTAAGTCTTAGGAAATTAAACTGAGTCACATTCTGACACCTTTTGCCTACCGCCAAAGAAACCATGGAAAATCAGACACTTACTTGCTTACAGAGAAAAAGTAGCAGGTAATTTAATGTTAGGGGAAGAAAATGAAAGAAAAAATCAAAAAAGGGTTCTTGGGTCTTTTTCAAAATGCAAGAAGTTCTGAGGTATCTACGGAGAAATCCATGATAGCTCCTGCTGCTTCGCCTGAAGAATCCCAGAACGAAGCTCACATTGAATCAGCCTCCGATCCGGCCGGACAAACAAACTCTCCGGCAATAACCACCCCTCCTGAACCAAAACAGAACCCCGCCTCCCAAACATTTATATGGGAACCAGATAATGATCCACTAATAGTACGGATCGATGAAAAAGCATTATATATGGAATGTGCTCAATTTTCCAATAAAATGAACTCTCTGTCCAATGTTTTTAAACGAACGGCTGAAAATACCCAAGAAACGGAGCTTCAACCAAAGGCGGCGCAGGCACGTATTTATATTTCTCATGATCGGATGGCTGCATGGGTTTATGTGATTCCACCATTTCATGGCGGGGAGGGAATTAAAGAGGAGGATTTAAGGTCCGCACTCAATCAAGAACGGATAACAAAAGGAATTATTGAAGATGTCCTGAAATCAGTTCCAGGGGAACAGATTTATGACCAGTCTGTACTAATTGCAAAAGGAACTCTGGCACGCAACGGAATCGACGGTACTATCAAAGACCATTTTAAACGCATTCAAAATATAGAAATACAGGAAGAGGAAAACGGATCGGTTGATTATAAAAAATTAAATAACATCCAATCTGTAAAGGAAGGGGAAGTGATCTGTACAATCACCCTGGCTGTTCCTGGAGTAAACGGTATAACCATAACCGGTGATCCCTACCCCTGCCCAATCAAAGGGAATGATGTTCCTGTGCCTGCTGGCCGCAATACCTCACTTACGGAAGACCGGACTTTGGTGATTTCCCAAAAAACAGGCCATGTTACATTTACTAATGGAAAATTTCAGGTAGATCCCCTGCTTAAGATAAATGGCAATATTGATAATAGCACAGGCAATCTGGATTATGACGGTGATATTTTTATTACCGGAGACGTAAGAAACGGTTTTTTAGTAAAATCCACGGGACGGATTGATATCCGCGGCTCCGTGGAAGGTGCCCAGATCACGGCCCAGGGATCTATCACCATTGCCAGCGGCATGTCAGGAAACGGACGGGGAGTTTTAACCTCTGACGCTGACATTAAATGCAGATATTTAGAACACTGCAGGGTCAGTGCAAAAGGTAATGTATATGCGGAAAGCATTATTAATTCCAAAATAGAGAGCGGTCAGGACATTATCGTGACCTCAGGTATGGGCGTTATCATAGGCGGCTCTCTTCTGGCTTCCAACAGTATCAATGCCCGCGTTATTGGCTCTAAGGTGCGGCGGCTTATTACAGAATTAATTATTGCAAATATTCCAAAGAATGTGGAAGAATCCTCCCGTCTTACCAGGGAGATGGAACAGCTTCACCATAACACATCGGAAGTAAGAAAGAACATTGCCTATCTTGAAACCTCCCAAAGACAGGATAAACAGCTGTTACTGGATAGCTTAAAACAAGCTTCAGCTTACTTAAGCCTTCGGGAACAGGAAATCACAAACCGTTTAAATGAATTAACTGCAAGTGATAAGGAACAGTACGGAATCATACAATGCCAGCAATTGCTTCCAGTCGTCCGCATTAAAATTGGCTCTTCCAGCCTGCTGATCCAGGAAGAGTACTCCAAAAGCATTATTTATAAAGATAATGAAGGAGAAATTACGATTGGAAGTAATTAGCTGGGATGGCTGCAGCTATTATGGTAAAAAGCTGTTGTGGGGAAGATGAGTACTATACATAACTAAACCAGCATGTATTTCATGATTATATAAAAAGCCTAATGGAAATCTGATCAATTTTTCCATTAGGCTTTTTTTAGATGTTATAAATAGATCCTGGCTTCTGATCACCAGAATCAAAAGGACTGGATATACCTGCGGAAGCCATCTGCATCCGAAGCTTCATTAATTCGATCAAATAAATATAATCTGACTTTTCCGGTACAAGACCTCCGTTTTCCCCATCCTTTGACTGACCTGTTAAATATTCCAAGGCATTTGATACGTCCGATAGATACCCTGAAGCTGCAGTCTCATCATTCCCCATATAATTCTTAACCTTTTTCACATACTCCTGTGTTTCTTTAAAGGGAGGAATTCCGCCGTATTTTTTCACATTGTTGCTGCCTGCATTATAAGCCGCCAGAGTGAGCTCCACGTTTCCATTATACCGTTCCAGGTTTTCTCTTAGATATTTTGCACCTCCCATGATGTTGCTCCTGGCATCATAAGGATCAGCAACTCCTAAAGATCTGGCAGTGGCTGGCATCAGCTGCATGACTCCCGCCGCTCCCTTCCTTGAAGTGGCAGACGGATTGAAATTAGATTCCGCCTTGGCAACCGCTTTTAAAAGCTTTTCCGATACTCCGTATTTTTTAGAAGCTTCAGAAAATATGGCCTCAAGGTTCTCAGGCGCCTTTATGACTGACTTTAAAACCTGTTTAAAATTCCTGTTGACAGATGAAGCTGCCTTATATCCTGTCTGTCCGGCAAACGAATATGCGGACAGCTTTAATTGGTCTATTGTAGCCAAAATATAATCCTCCCGTGAATTTCAGAATTTTACGGAATCCATATTCCCGAGGCATCCACCCAATGATTGCCTATTTTTGTGCTGCTTGCCATACTCCCGTCATCATTTAAATAATACCAGATTCCCGGCTGGGGCTCAATCCACCCTGTCAGCATTTCTCCGCCCGACGGATTCATATAATACCATTTGCCATTGACAAACTGCCAGCCGGTGAGCAGCTTTCCATCCTTGGGATTTAAATAATACCATCTTTCTCCTGACAAGATCCAGCCGATCTGGCGAATTCCGTTCCCATCAAAATAATACCAGTCATTTAAAATCTGCTTCCAGCTGTTTCTGGGCACACCTCCATCTTCCTGCTTATAGGTCTTTCCCTTCCAGTTACCTGACGTATCGCCGTCGTATTCCAAAGTAACATCATCGGAAGTGACATAATCCCCATCCTTCATATATTTTCGGTCTTCTGCCGTATATCCGATTGCACGGACCTCATAGATGTAAACAGCATCCTTTGTCATGTATCCAGAAAGATCCACCATATTGGTATCCACGGAAATGCGTATTTTCAGCTTGTCATCTGCGTACAGAGCAACCTGATATCCTGTTGCAAACTCAACCTTATCCCACACAGCCTTTGTCTTGTTGCTGTCGCTCCAGCCTGCTCTTGGTGTCATTCCCAGGGTCACCACAGGAACATAATCCACTTTTACCTCCAGCGTATTGTTGTCCAGAGCTTTGGCAGATACAAACTTGGCTCCTGTGATCTTACACTCTGACCGGTTGTAAGCATTCGCAAATATCATGGAGTCTGATGACAAAATTACGCTGACCCGCTCATTTTTTGCTGCCTTCCATTTGCTGATATCCCGTTTCCAGATATCTTCTTTCACCGACACTCCGGCAGTTGTTGTGGAAATATCGGGCATCAGTATTTCTTCTTTGCCATATTTGCTGTCAAACTTAAGATTTATGCTGCGTATCACAACAGATTCGTCAGCATGGGAAGGAAAGGATGGCAGGCATACCAGTGCCGCCGTAAACACGGCAAGTAACACAGAATATAGTTTCTTCACTTTTTTTTCCATCATTGTTCCCACACCCCATCTTCATTCACCGGAAATCCATCGATCACCGTATTAACAGCCATGATGCCATCTTGATTAAAATAACGCCACAGTCCGTCGATTTTCTGCCAGCCAGTTACCATGACTCCGTCTTCTCCCGTAAAATAACTATGCCCGTCCCGGATGATCCAGCCTTTCAGCATCGCTCCTTCCAGGTTTGCCTGTAACGTATTCAAATAATACCATCTGCCCGCCTGGTTAATCCACCCCTTCTGCATTGCCCCCTGGCTGTTGAAATAATAATAATATCCGTCTAAAACCTGCCAGTCTGTTGCAGCAGCTCCCATGGGGGCCTCGTAGCCATTGTCCGGGTAAAAATAATACCATAAACCATCAATTTTATTCCATCCGGTTACCATCGCTCCTTTGGTAC
>JAEWRS010000146.1 GCA_023398855.1 Bacillota bacterium | reverse complement strand
AGTAAAAGCTTCCCCGGAGTCAAGGCTCTCGATAAGGTGTATCTGTCGGTGAATAAGGGGGAGGTTCTGGGACTTGTAGGCGAAAACGGAGCCGGAAAATCCACTCTTATGAAAATTTTATCCGGTGTACACCGGGCAGATGAAGGAGAAATTTTCATTGAAGGAAATAAGGTGGTCATTGATTCCGTTGCAAAGGCCCATGAGCTTGGCGTGAGCATTATCATGCAGGAGCTGAATATGTGCGGACATCTCAGTGTGGCAGATAATATATTCATTGGCAGAGCCCATATAAAAGGTATTTTTATTGATGATACCAAGATGCATGAGGAAGCCAAAAAAATCCTGGATGATTTGGGCATTGAAATTAATACCTATGCCCATGTGGGAAGTTTAAGCATTGCTCAGCAGCAGATGGTAGAAATTGCAAAAGCGATCAGCTTTCATTCGAAAATCCTGGTTCTGGATGAGCCGACGGCAACCCTTACGGAGAAGGAGATCGAGCAGTTGTTCGGGATCATTCGCCGTTTGAAGGAAAAGGGAGTTGGAATGGTATATATTTCCCACCGGATGGCAGAGCTTAACCAGATCTGTGAACGGGTTACAATCATCAGGGATGGCCAGTACATAGGCACCAGGAACTTAAATGAAATCACCATGGATGAGCTGGTGAACATGATCGTGGGGCGTGCTTTGGAGGATAAATATCCAAAATATACGCGCAAGATCGGAGAAATTGTATTTGAAGCAAGAAATGTCCGCAGAGGCACAAAGGTGAATGCGGATTATCTTTATGTGAGAAAAGGTGAGATCCTGGGGATATCAGGGCTGGTAGGAGCGGGAAGAACAGAGCTTATGCGCTGCATCTTCGGTGCAGACCAGGCGGATTCCATGGAATTGCAGCTGGAAGGAAAACCCATTAAAGTCAACTCCGTGATTCAGGCTATCAAACATGGAATCGGATATGCAACGGAAGACAGGAAGCGGGATGGACTGGCCCTTGGCCTGGATATAAAATACAACACAAACATGGCTCATCTTCCCAATATCACCCATTTTGGATTTATCAATGACAAGGAAGGGCTTGAAAATGCGGAAAAGTACGTAGAGCTTCTGCGGACCAAAACGCCAAGTGTCCATCAGCTTTGCAGAAACCTCTCAGGGGGAAATCAGCAAAAGGTGGTCTTAGCCAAATGGCTGTGCAATGATGTAAAGGTACTTATCGTTGATGAACCCACCAGAGGAATCGATGTGGGTGCAAAGTATGAGGTGTATGAGCTGTTTAATAAGTTAAGTGCCCAGGGAGTTTCCATTATCATGATTTCTTCAGAACTGCCGGAAATTCTTGGCATGAGCGACAGAATTCTGGTCATCCATCAGGGAGAGATCAATGGAGAACTGGACGCAAAGGCCGCTACTCAGGAGGAGATCCTGTATCTGGCGGCAGGTTATAACAAACTGGAAGGAAAACCGGCGCCAATATTATCTGGCGGCGGTAATAGAAAGGGAGAGTAAGGATGGGAAATATAAAAGCAAAGGAACAGGACAAGAAAAACGGTTCGTTCGGCAAACTAAATGCGGCCACACGGCGTGCAATTTATTCATTATGCATCCTGGTGGGACTGTTTGTGCTGTTTTCAATTCTTCAGCCTGCTAAATTTTTAGCCCCGGCCAATCTGCAGAACCTTTTGCAGCAGATCGTAACCTATACCATCATTGGCTGCGGCCTGACCTTTTGTCTGGTCTGCGGTGGAAATGATTTATCTGCCGGCGCTTCCATGGCATTGTCAGGAATTATCATGGTAGGTCTTCTCATGCAGGGTCTGCCCCTTGTGGTCTGCATCTTGCTTTGCCTGATCATGGGTTTGCTGACGGGTATTATGAATGGATTCTTTATAGAAATACTGGGTGTTGTGCCCTTTGTTGCAACTCTGGCAACCCAATGGGTGTACCGGGGCATGGCAAACGTACTGGTAAACGGAGCACCTCTTTATACAACGAACATTCCTTCTAAAGCCGTGCAGCAGCAGTTTTATGTTCTGGGTGGCGGAAGGATCGGAGGGGATGGACTTCCCTACAGTGTTATCATTACTTTGGTATATGCTTTGATTTTAGGTGTTGTGCTTGCAAAGATGCGGATCGGACGCCAGATTTATGCCTGTGGTTCCAATTTGGAAGCAGCGAAACTTTCTGGTATTAATGCGGTAAAAACCCGTATGTTTGCATATTGTATTTCCGGTCTGTCCGCAGCGATCTGTGGGATTTTGGTAGCTTCCCGTCTTTCCAGCGCCCAGCCAACGGCTGGTAACGGATATGAGATGGAAGCCATTGCAGCGTCAGTTTTAGGCGGAATCTCTATTCTGGGCGGTGAAGGAACAATTCTTAATACGGTGATTGGAGCTTTGATGATGGGCGTGATCCGGAATGGATTGAACTTAAACGGTGTCAATTCCTTCTGGCAGCAGATGATCGTTGGAATCATTCTCTTGATCGCGGTAGCATCACAGACAGCGAAAAAGGGCGGCAACTTAGGGGCAATCAAGCGGTTTTTTGGCTTGAAAAAATAAAACAATTAATTCAGGAGGAAAAAAGAATGAGAAAAGTAACGGCAGTTTTGTTGGCAGCAGCTATGGCAGTTGCCGGGCTCACCGGCTGTGGAAGCCAGTCAGGCAGCGGTAAGCCGGCTGGAACCGCGGCAGCAGAAGTCAGTCAGGGAACAGCCTCTGATAAGGCGGAGGAATCCAAGGCTTCTGCCAAAGGCGAAGCAGCAAAAAGCGGAAAGACGATTTATGTAATTGTAAAGGTTCTGGGAAACCAGTACTGGAGCGTGCTTCAGGCAGGTGCAGAACAGGCCGGTAAGGAGCTGGGCTGCAACGTGGTGGTAATAGGAACTGCTCTGGAGTCAGATATTGAAGGCCAGCTTACCCTGCTGCAGAATGCAGTATCAGCACAGGCAGACGGTATTGTTATTGCTCCTTTGGACAGTGTGTCCCTGGATGCTCCGATTACAGAAGCATATAATTCTGGTATCCCTGTAGTTCTGGTGGATACGGTGATCAAAAGCGATAATTACAGTGCAGCTCTTCTGACTAACAACATTGAAGCTGGAAAGGTTGCTGCTGAGGAACTGATCCGCAGACTGAAGGACAAGGGAGTTTCTGAAACAGAAGCAGCTCAGATTGCTATTCAGGTTGGTTCCACCGGCTCTCAGACCATCAATGACCGTGTTAAGGGCTTTAATGCATATTGGAGTGAAAATGCACCTAAGACCTGGGAAGTTTTAAACAACGATATTAAGGTTAACGATGGAGATATCAGCAAGGCAGTAGGTTTCTGCCAGGATTTCATCACCACATATCCCAACTTAAAGGCAGTGTTTGGTCCTAACAACGGTTCTACCGTTGGTTTTGTAACCGGCATTACAGAATCAGGACGTTCAGACATTTCCATGGTTGGATTTGATTTTTCCGCAGAGATTGAGTCGATGATCCGTGCCGGTGAATACGATGTTGCTTCTGTTGTACAGCGTCAGTATTATATGGGATATGACGGCGTAAAAACTGCTCTTGAGATGTCC
>JAEWRS010000083.1 GCA_023398855.1 Bacillota bacterium | reverse complement strand
CTTTTAAAACACGATGGGTCTCAGGTGTATTATCGATTAAAACCTTTCCGTCGTGATCCAGGATTTTAGTGAAAAATACCGGCTTTGTATAAACACCGCCGTTGGCAATGGTGGCAAAAGCACCGGTCAGCTCTAAGTTGGAAACACCCCTGGTGATTCCTCCCAGGGCCAGTGCCGGGTTATAATCAGTATCAGTTAAGGAGGTGATACCGAAGTTTCTTGCGTACTCCACGCCAAGCTGGGGTTTTACCGTCTCAACAAGACAGCGTACAGCCACGATATTCATGGAATAAATGATAGCGTCACGGATACTTGAGTAACCCTGGTATCCGGAGCTGTACCAGTTGGAAAAGGTTTTATTGCCGATTGTGTAAACCGAATCATAATAAACCGTTCCAAGGGTGGCCCCGCAGGTGTCAAGTGCCGGAGAAAATGTGGTGAGGATTTTAAAGGTTGAACCTGGCTGCCGATAGGTATTGCAGGCGCGGTTTAGTGTCAGGCTGGCCAGCTTTTGTCCCCGGCCGCCGTTGATTGCCTTTACTTCTCCGGTTTTCTGATCCATGATAACGAAGGAGGCCTGAGGCTGTAAGGTCTTATGAAGGCTTTCTCCCAGTATGGTATCTCCTTCTTTCAGCTGATAGTTTTTATAACCCTGTACATCCGCCTCCGCCTCTTCTTCGGAATTGTATAAACCGTCATAGCCGTTGTCTCCCATTTCCTTGTGGTAGCGTTTGACGTTTTCTTCAGAATAGTGGGTGGTTGTGCCATCCTTGTGGGTAACGGACAGGCGGTATTCGATGGAATACCTGGCTGCTGTATAATTTCCCGGGTTATTGATTTCCTCGTCCACAATGGTCTGAATTCCGGGGTCCTGGGTTGTGTAGATGGAGAGGCCTCCGCTGTAAAGCATATTATGAGCCTGGGTATCCGTGTAGCCTAACTGGTTCTTCATGGCAGTTATGACTTCTTCAACCAGTTCGTCTGTAAAATAGCTGTATGGAGATGCAGTTTCCTTGGTCACAGTGTCCACATTCTGGATTCTGGAATAGACATCATCGGCAAGAGCCTGGTCTTCCTCTTCCTTTGTGATATATCCCTGGTCATGCATATATTGAAGTATAACCTTCTGCTTGTCGGAGTTGCCCTTCTGACCGGATATAGGATTATATTTGGAAGGATTCTGCGTGATTCCTGCTAAAACCGCGCATTCAGACAAAGTCAGTTCTGATACGTCTTTGTTAAAGTATCTCTTGGCAGCCACCTTGACGCCCAGAGTATTATTTCCTAAATTAATGGTATTTAAGTAGTTGGTAATGATCTGTTCCTTTGACATGACTCCGTCAAGTTTAATGGCAAGAAACCATTCCTGAAGCTTTCGTTCCAGGCGCTCGCCGAAACTCTTCTCCATACCTCCGCCGAACACGCTGTTTTTGATCAGCTGCTGGGTGATGGTGCTTCCGCCTCCGGCTGTGGAATCACCGGTAAGAACACCTTTCACAGCTCTCATGATGGAGCGCAGATCAATTCCGTTGTGTTCCCAGAATCTGGAATCCTCATAAGAAACAAAGGCATTGACCAGATTTTTCGGAAGTTCATCGAAAGTGGCTTCCTCCCTGTTCGAACCTGCAGTCACCAGGGTTTCGGTGACATTGCCGGCGCTGTCATAAACGGTAGTGGCATATTCATTGGGGACAATGGTTGAGATGTCTACGTCAGGAGCATTGTCTATGATTCCCTTCACCATGCCGAGTACAACGCTTGCAGCAACAATGCTTCCAAACAGGCACAGGATAAACAGACTTTTAAAAAAGGCAAGAAAAACCTTTGTGGTGTATTTCCTCGCTTTTGAATTGGCAGATTTGATCTTTCTCTCTGTCTCTTGCTTGCCGTAATTCATGGGAAACCTCCTTTACCGGTCCATTATACCAAAAATTGTCGTGCAATTCAACACTTACCATTTTCGGAACAAATTTGTACATTTATACATGAAACCTTGATCCTGATCCTGATTTTGGATATAATGGGAAAGGATTGTTTATATAGAAGAAATGAGGATGCTTATGAGGAAAGCTTATAAAATCTTATACAGGGAAGGTACGGGAGAGCTGATTGAAAAGAAATCCCGTTTTATCGCCAGCTTCCGGCCTGTTAAAACAGAAGAGGAGGCTCAGGCTTTTATAGAAGAAATGAGAAAAAAATACTGGGATGCCAGTCATAACTGTTATGCCTGGGTTTTGGGAGAAAACGGGGAAGGAAAGCGCTGCAGCGACGACGGAGAGCCCAGCCAGACAGCAGGAAAACCTATGCTTGATGTTCTGGAAGGGGAAGAAATCGTTAATATCTGCGCGGTAGTTACCCGTTATTTTGGCGGCACGCTTCTTGGAACAGGAGGGCTTGTGAGGGCTTATTCCGGAGCGGTTAAAGAAGGTTTAAAGGCGTGTACGGTTCTGACTCTGGTTCCTGCAAAAAAACTTTTGATTGATACGGATTATAACGGAATTGGTAAGATACAGTATCTTTTGGGACAGCAAAATATTGCAATTTTAAACAGCGAATATACAGACCGGGTCATTCTCACAGCTTTGGTGCCGGACGAAGAAATTTTAAAGCTTCAGTCGGACATTACGGAGGCCACAGGGGGAAAAGCAAAGCTTGAGGAATCCGGTTCTGTATATTACAGTATGCTTGAAAAAGAAGTCTTATTGTTTCCAAAGCTATAGTGCATTTGCAGAAAAAAGAAAAAAATCTTGCAATATTATAATTCAGGTGTTATACTAATAAATCGTGATAATGTAGATGAAACTAAGGGCATAGCAGGTCCTTAGTTTTTTATGATATGGGAATGAAATGACCTGTATTATCCTTGAATAACAGAAAGAAGAGTACATTTATGAAGATGAAAAGAGAAGACGTCAGGAATGTGGCAATCATTGCCCACGTCGATCATGGTAAAACTACGCTTGTGGATGCCCTGTTAAAGCAGAGCGGT
>JAEWRS010000036.1 GCA_023398855.1 Bacillota bacterium | reverse complement strand
AAGCAGCCCTTAAATCGGCTTCAAACTCCCGGTCATAAATCCTTCCCGTATCAAGGGAAAGGAGCGCAGCCTTTGTCAGCTTCTTTTCAGCCTGCCTTTCCATCTCCCCTCCCACCAGATCAGGCACGGACAATTCCTTTACGATCAGGTTTCCTGTGTCCGCTCCTTCCGGCTGCTGTATCTGGGAAAGGGAATATTTTCCTGACAGGCTCATAAGCATCCAGTCTAAATAGGAATCCGCAGAACAGAGGATGGTAAAGGGGAGCTGGCCCTTGATCCTTATTATCTCACTAAATCGTTCCAGTTTTTTGTCCAGATACCTGTCAAGTCCGGTCATCACCAGCTTTTCCTTTGCCCTTGTCATTGCTACATAAAGCACCCGCAGCTCTTCACCCATGGCACCAAGCTCCATTTTTCTCCGCAGTGCATGTTTTTTTAAGGTTGGCGCTTTGACCCGGCGTTTAAGATCCAGGTGGTCTGTGCCGATTCCAAGATCAGGATCAATGAGTATTTTCCCATAAGCGTCCTGCTTATTGAACTTTTTCCCCATACCTGCCAGAAATACCACTGGAAATTCCAGTCCCTTGCTCTTGTGGATGCTCATAACACGAACCGTATTCTCCTCCCCTGCCAGGGAGGCCTCTCCGAAATCCGTATGGTATTTTTTCAGATTTTCAATGTAGCGGATAAAATGAAACAGCCCAGTGTAGCTGGTTTTCTCATAGGCTGATGCTTTTTCCACCAGCATGGAAAGATTGGCCCTCCGCACGTCTCCTGCCGGCATGGCTGAAATATAATCATAATACCCGGTTCCTTCATACAGATCATAAAGCAGTTCGTGAATAGAGAGATACGCCGATTTTTCCCTGTACTCCGTAAGAAGGCGGGAAAAGGCTTCCAGCTTTCCCAAAAGCTCCGGATAATCCGGATCATGGCCATGGCCATATTCCTTCCTGTAATGCTGCCATGCTCCATATATTCCCCTGTCCTGGCCTTTATTAGCCGTCTTTTTCCAGACGGCCATCAAATGGGCCATTTCCTCATCAGTCACCCTGCCCATGGGAGACTTTAATACTGCCGCCAAAGGGATGTCCTGCATGGGATTGTCAATGATATTCAGCATGGAAAGAACGGTTTCCACCTCAGAGGCAGTAAAATATCCTGTTTTCCGTTCCGCATAGGCTGGAATTCCCTCATTGGTCAGAACACTGACAAAATCCTCTGCCCAACCACTTAATGACCGGAGTAAAATCACCATGTCCCTGTATTGTGCAATGCGGTAGCCTCCCTTTTGTCCCTGGCTTTTATCCCAGATCAAAAGGCCCGTAGCAGGGTCCGTAAGCTCTTTCATCTTCCAGGCAATGGTCTTTGCTTCCATCTCCCGGCTGGTATAATCAGCCCCGTCATCGTCTAGCTGCTTTAACAGATTTGCTGATCCATGGATCAAAAGCAGCTCCGGTTTCTCTCCAATACGCCCGTCTGCCTTAAGAAATTCTGCTCCCGGATAAAGAGCTGCATCCGTTGTATACTGTATATCTCCCAGATTTCTTGTCATGATCTGGTAAAACACCTCATTTATGCCTTTTAGAACCTCATCTCTGCTTCTGAAATTCTGATGCAGCTCAATTTTCTGGTACTTTCCCTCCTCTTTGGAATAGGAATCATACTTTTCTAAAAACAGCTGTGGCCTGGCCAGACGGAACTGGTAGATGCTCTGCTTCACATCCCCTACCATGAACACATTGGGATTCCCGAACCGTTCCCTGGAAATGCTGCTGATTAAGGCTTCCTGCACATCGTTGCTGTCCTGGTACTCATCCACCAGAATCTCTTCAAACTGCCTGCTAAGCTCATCGGCCACCTGGGTTGGAATCGTTTTTCCCTCTTCCTCTGTCAACAGTATTTCCAACGCATAATGTTCCAAGTCATTAAAATCTACCAGGTTTTTCTCCCGCTTCTTGTCCCGGTACCTTTCGGCATACTCTCCTGCAAGGGAAAGAAGAGCAGTCACCGCATCCCTTGTCCCTCTGATATCAGAAAGGACCTCTTCCGGTGATTCAAAGCAGTATAAGCCAAGAAGCTTTCCGACCGCCTTTTTCACCCTGTCCCGGATCCCTGTCACAAATGTCTTTTTATCTGCATCAATGTCCTTGCTTCTTATGGAAGCCAGCCGGTCAAAAGAGGCTTTTTTCAGCTGCTCATTGAATGCCTCGTAATCCTCTGCCATGTTGAGGTGCTCCAGCATCAGTAAATCATTTGCCAGCATGGGCAGATAAGCTTCCGGCCCGTTTTCCTCCTCACACACCTCCATGGCCTTTTCTACCTGGAACCTTAATTCACAGATCTGCATCTTCACATCTCTCATCAGGAATTTCATCCAGCCGGTATCCATGATGTGACCCATATCGCAGGTTTCCAGTTCTTGTCTGCACCGGTCAAGCCACTGGGCCGGCCATGGGTTGCTCTGGGAAAAAGTATATACCTGCATGATATAGTCCTCAATCCCCTTATCAGACTTTCCCGTTGCATAGGTTTCCACAAACGTTTCAAATAAAGGGTCAGCCTTTTCATAATGCTCTTCCAGCATTTCCTTCATCACATCGGCCCGTAACAAAAGGAGCTCTCCCTCATCTCCCACCCGGAAGGCAGGATCAATATCCAGTTTATTGTAATGGTCCTTAATAAGCCCCAGGCAGAAGCTGTCAATGGTGGTGATCTGAGCATAGGGGATCATGGCCGCCTGCATCTGCAGATGATCACTGTCCGGGTTCTCCATAAGCTTTTCATCTACGGCCTTTAGCACACGCTCCCGCATTTCATCGGCAGCTGCCTTTGTAAAGGTCATGACCAGAAGCTGGTCAATTCTTAAAGGAGCCTCTCCTTCCGTGATCATGCGGATGATCCTTTCCACCAGTACAGCCGTCTTGCCGCTTCCTGCCGCCGCCGATACCAGGAGATTCCTGTTTCTGCTTTCAATGACAGCTTTTTGTTCCTCAGTCCAGCTAATCGCCATTTTATTCACCTTCCTCCTCTTCCCCTTCAATGGCAGGCCATATTTCCTCGGATTTTAAGGCTTTAAACTTCCGGAATCCATATCCGGACGTCTTTAAATCGAATCCGCAGACCGCATGGTAGGGACAGTAATCGCAGGCACTGCGGTTCCCCTGCTTATAGGGATTCACATGGATCATTCCGTCAAGGATCTCTCTTCCTTCTGATTTTAATTTCTCACGCACAAACTGCCTTAATGAGGAAAAGCGCTTTTCCCCTGCAACTGATGATCTGGCCTCCTGTATGATCCCGTTTTTCATGGCAACGGGAATTACATCGGATTCGGTTTCAATCTCATGATCCAGATGAGAGATGGCGCTTAAGTCGCTGTTGACCAGACCATTCATGCGAAGCTCCTTTAATATCCTGCCGTCTATTTCCTCATCGGTCATGTTCCCTTCCCTTTCGATGACAGGGTCATTAATATTGTAGTAGAAGATTCCTGCAGGAACCACAGGCTTGTCCGGCTTTCTCCTCTCCTCCATCTCCAGAGCTGCATCCATGTAGACGACCAGCTGAAGCTGAAGGCCGTAATACAGAGCTGTTAGGTCAAACGCCGTACTTCCTGACTTATAGTCAATGATCTTTACATAGACGGCCTCTTCATCCTCGCACAAGTCCATGCGGTCAATCCTGCCCCTCAAATGGATAGCCTCTTCCCTGGACAGGGGGATTCTCATGGCCTTAAGCTGGTCGGCTGCGGAAAAGGATACTTCAAATCCCACTGGAACAAAATCTCCCTTTTTAAGCTGTTCCGACAAGGCCCACACTGTTCTGTCAGTAATCCGTTCCACCTTGCCTGCCAGATATGCGTTTCTGGCAGAGCTTTTTAATATGGTATTGCCATATTCTTCCGTTACTTTGAACACGCATTCATGGACCAGACTTTTCCGGTCTTCCTCTGTAAGGGTCTTGAAATCTCTTCCTTCCTCTTTCATCCGCTGAAACCACAAATCAATGGAATCATGAAACAGGTTTCCCATATCCATGGCAGCCAGCTCATATTCCTGCCGCTCCATCAGTTCCAGTCCGTAGCTTAAAAAATGGGCGTAGGCGCAGGAAGCATACTGTTCCATTCTAGTGACGCTTCCGCTTAAAACGGAACCATAGAGGGCTCTGGCAGCTATTTTACCGATGCCTTTCTGCTCATAGGTATAAAAAGCAGCCTCTGTCAGCCTCGTTCCTTCTTCCCTTTGATCATCGGATAAAAGAAACGCCTTCAAAAGCTCCAATATTCTCCTGTCTTCTCCGTTTTTCCCGTAATCCCGCAGCCCGTCTGCCAGCTGGTTTTTTGCCTCTCTCATGGACAGGGGAGCAGACATTTTTAATGGTGTTGCTTCCAAAAGGCCGGGAAACAGGCGTTTCAGTTCACCAATCAAGGTGGAGGGGCGCAGGCTTTTCCCGCTCCCGTCCATGGCCGCATAGGATAAAACCAGCCTTTCCTCCGGCTTTGTCAGGGCAAGGTAAAGGTAAAACCGCTGCCGGAAGCCTTCCTCTCTGGCAGTGGGAGCCAGCTCCATCTGATGATCCCCCAGAAATTCCCGCTCCCTGTCCGTGAATAAGCTGCTTTTTTCCTTTTTCACCGGTACAATTCCGTCGTTGACCCCTACAAAAAACAATACCTTAATGTGGTCCAGCCTGGTTCTGGTGATATCGCCCACAACCACCCGGTCAATGGTAGCAGGAATAAGTCCCACCTGGATCTCCGAAAATCCTGCATCCAGGATCTCCCCATACTCTCTCCGGCTTACATGTTCTTCTCCTAAAAGCCCTGTCAGCCGGCCAAATAAATCCATGACAAACCCGTAAACCTGACTGTATTCCATGGCAAGGGTGAATTCTCCCATCTGCCGGAATTTATCCTCATAGGCCAGCATTTTTTCCTGGATTCCTGTATCCAAAAGAAAGGCTGTCATTGCCTGGGTCATGGATGCAACCGTGGAATCCGCTTCCCCAAAGGCCTCCTTTAAATTCCTTAAGGGAGTCATGATCTCTTCCCTGAATTGGTTTAATTCCTCCAGATTCAGTTCCTTTCCTCCCCGGTACCAGCCTTCCCACTGGGAATCCCACCGTTTATATCCCCGGATTCCCATGGCAATAACATAGTTTTCCAGGCGGTCTGTTTTCTCCTCATCCTCTTTCCCCACAATGAGACCGGTTCTCAGATACCGGAAAACAGATTCATAGGTAAAATTCTTTTGAATCATCTCAATAGCAGCACGGATCAGCTCCACCATGGGATTTTTCAAAATGCTCTTTTTATCATCCAGGAAATAAGGAATTCCATTTAACTGGAACTGGTGAATGATTTCATTGGAATAGCCTCCAATGTCTCCGGTAATGACTGCCATATCCCGGTAACGAAGTCCCTGATTCCTGATCTCTTCTTCCATGGTCCGGATCACAAAGGAGATTTCCTCTCTGGGATTTAAAGCTTTCATAAGACGTATGGAGGAGGAAGCCTCATGGCAGGCCTTTCCTTTGTAGCGGTATAAATTCTGTTCCAAAAAATCCAGGGAATTTACTTTGACGCTTCCTTCCCGGTTCTCCTCTTTGGCCTCTCTCAAATAGCGGACAGCCGGATGGTTCTTAAGAAGAAGGTCCTTCTCCTTTCCTGCTCCTGTTTTTTTTGCCAGCTCATTTAATTTCCATATCATCTGCCGGCTCATGTAAAACAGCTCCTGGACTCCGGGTCTTTTGTTTAAGTTTTCCAAAGGGTCTATGGTCACGGTTACTATGACACGTTTGCTGTAGCAAAGAAAGAGTTCTAAGATCCGGTACTGGACAGGCGTAAAGCCCGTATACCCGTCAAGGGTGATCACACTGTTCTTAATCAGCTCTGACCGGGGCAGAACCTTACACAGGACATCTAATATTTCCTCCGTAGTGATGTACTTATCCCTGATATAATCCTTAAATCCCTGATAAATGACGGAAATATCGGAAAGCTTTTGACGGAGCATGGGGCTTACCGTATCCGGTATCCGTTCATTTAACAGCTCCGGCGATATACCGTACTGGTACAGCTCTGACAGCATGGACTTTAACTGGGAGATAAAGCCTGACTTTGACAAGTGTTCTCTATAAAGGACTAAATCCTTCTTTTTATTGGCAGCCACCTTTCGCAGCACCATGGATTTTCCCATATCATCAAGAATCTGAGGATTTGTAATGGCCAGCTCCTCAAAAACCCGGTAAGCAAAGCGCTTAAAGCTTACGATATCAATATTCATGACTCCGTGATTTGGATGGAGAGACACAATCTCCTTCTGAGTCTGCATGGTAAACTGTTCTGGTACAATGGCAATATACCGGGTATCCGGCTGTTCTAAGGACTGGCGTATTAATTCCGTATAAAGGTGGTGGGTTTTTCCGGAACCTGATCCGCCTAATATCAGTTGAAGGGACATGGCTTTTTCGTCTCCTTTCCTTCTTTTATAATCACGTACTTTGGTCAGCGGCCATCTGGTTATAAGGCGGCCCGCCCTGTGTTTTCCATGGATTTATCTGGGTGAAGCAAAACGCATGTTTGTTTATCATCTTAACATAGATTTCCTTTGCCAACAACGAAATCTTTGGCATGAAACCTCCTGGCTCTTTCATACATTATAACAAAACTATACGGAGGGCTTTTTTTATGAGCTCAAAAACAAAAATTGTTGTTTTACGAATGAAAGAAATCATCTACACCGCGATCTTCGTTGGTCTTGGAATCCTACTCATCACTTTGTTTTTAGTCATGTTCCGTCCGAAGAAGGATATTATGCCTACTTCTGGCGATCCTGTGCGCTATGTTCCGGGAGTATATTCCTCTGTCATCACCC
>JAEWRS010000007.1 GCA_023398855.1 Bacillota bacterium | reverse complement strand
AAAGGACATATAATCAGAGCTGAAGAATCCAGTACAGACATGTACGTATCCATTGATCTTGTGGAAGAGATCCTGGAACGCCAGTTGAAAAAATATAAAAATAAATTGATCGATAAAAAGCTGAATGCACCTTCCTTTTCCTCAGCCTTTATAGAAGAAGAAACTCTGACCGACGATCATGTGGAAATCGTCAAGTCCAAGAAGTTTGCAGTTAAACCCATGGATCCCGAAGAGGCTTGTGTACAGATGGAACTTCTGGGCCACAGCTTCTATGTTTTCTTAAATGGGGATACCGAAGAGGTCAATGTTGTATATAAAAGAAAAGGCGGCTCTTACGGCCTTATTGAACCAGAATTCTAAATCAGAGAATAAGCAGCCAGGACAATGTCCGGCTGCTTTTTTTCTGATTAAATTCTGATCAGATACCGTTCAACGCTGGTGATGGCATTGGCGCCGTCGGATACTGCAGTGGAAACCTGGCGAAGCTGTTTGGTACGCACATCCCCTGCTGCAAAAATTCCAGGGACATTGGTTTCACAGTCTTCTTCTGCCTTGATATAGCCATGATCCATTTCCACCAGGTTATTAAAGGCTTCGCTCTGGGGATTAATTCCTACTGCGATGAACACGCCGTCAACTGCAAGCTTTTTCATTTCTTCAGTCTTGGCATTCTTTATGGTCAGGGATTCCACCTGGTCTCCGCCTTCGATTTCCTCTACCACAGTATCCCAGATAATTTCCACATTTTTCTGATTATGGAGCTGGGTCTGCAAAGTCTTAGCTCCCCTTAGCTTATTTCTCCTATGAATTAAGTATACCTTTTTGCACAGTCTTGCCAGGAATATGGCATCCTCAATGGCAACATCACCGCCACCCACAACAGCTGCCACTTTATTGCGGAAAAATGCACCGTCACAGGTAGCACAGTAGGAAACTCCCATACCGGTAAGCTCCTCTTCTCCGATCACACTCAGCTTCCGGTGCTGTGCTCCCGTAGCTATGATGACTGTTTTTGTTGCATAGGTTCTCTCTTCTCCCACCACTGTAAACTCTCCGTCTCCAGCTTCGATCCGAAGTACTTCATCTGTAGAAAATTCCGCTCCCAGCTTTTCTGCATGTTCCCGGAATTTCATGCCAAGATCATAGCCGTTAATTCCCGGCAGCCCCGGGTAATTATCCACTTCATAGGTGTTAAGAACCTGCCCTCCGCTGGCGATCTCTTTTTCGATCACTACCATTTTAAGTTCAGCTCTTTTCCCATAAACCGCAGCCGAAAGCCCTGCGGGCCCGGACCCGATGATCACGACATCATAAATCTCATTCATATTTATCTACCTGCTTTCTCTATTCTATCTGATATTAAGTTTTCTTCCTTCATTATATCTCACCGGCCCTTAAGTATGCAATGCCTGGTTTGTAACTAAATCACAAAATGATAAACACCTCCTTTCCCGCCGCGTTGCATTCTCTCAGATAATTTGATAGAATAAGGGCATCATACACGGAAAGAAAGGGTGATATTATGGCTAGAAAAACAGTACTCATAACCGGAGCTTCCCGGGGGATCGGAAAAGCCGTTGCAGTTAAATTTGCAAAAAAAGGATACAACGTGGTTATCAATTGCCTCCATAGCGAAGACCGCCTTTTGCAGGTAAAAAAAGAGCTGGAATCCTATCAGGTATCTTGTCTTTCCTGCATAGGGGATATGGGAGACATGAGCCAATGCCAGGCACTCTTTGAACAGGTGCGCAGGCAATTCGGCACGCTGGATGTTCTGGTCAATAACGCAGGCATCTCCTACATCGGCCTGTTACAGGATATGAGCACAGATGCCTGGGACCGGATTATCCGTACCAACTTAACCTCAGTTTTTAACTGCTGCAAGCTGGCTATACCCGGAATGGTGGAAAAAAAGCAAGGAAAGATCATTAATATCTCTTCTGTATGGGGGATAACCGGAGCCTCCTGCGAAGTGGCTTATTCCGCTACAAAAGGCGGCATTAACGCCTTTACAAAAGCTTTGTCCAAGGAACTGGCTCCAAGTAATATCCAGGTAAATGCCATTGCCTGCGGTGCCATTGACACGGAAATGAACCAGTTTCTCCAAGAGGAGGAATTAATCGCTCTGATTGATGAGATCCCTGCCGGACGCTTAGGAAAAGCGGAGGAAGCAGCTGACTTAGTTTACCACCTGGGTTATAAAAACTCCTATCTGACCGGGCAGATCATCGGACTAGACGGAGGCTGGGTTTAAAAATAATGCCCCTTAATAAATCATATGTTGAAAAGTCCATGGTGTATACTCTTGCCGTCCCAACGCGCCTGTTAGATGGCTCAATTATCTGCAAACAATATAAGACTAAAAACACAGCCACAGAAATTCTATGAACTCTGTGGCATTTGTTGTTAATGGCAATCTTTATATACTATTTTTTATAAACCATTTTCTGTTTTTAATCATAGAATTTTTCATTGCTTGAAGTAATTTCTCCTTCTCCACATGCATAATACCATATGATGAAAAATCAAATTTTTCCCACAGTAAATAATTTTGGGTAATTATTTTCCACTGTGCCAGAACTTCACAAATAAAATCCATTGTATTTGACTTTATTAACTTATTTAATTGGACGAACTGCTCTATGTGATTCTTATCTTTAAGTGGAGTGTTTACTATTGAAATACCTGTATAATCGGAACCAAAGTATGCATCCAAAATCAAAATATTTGTGATAATCTTTTGATTAAAATCCTCTAATGCCTCGGCTGGAACCCAAAATTCCTGATGCATTGAAGAACCAACAATGTGTGGTTCAAAATCAGATATATAGTCATTATCCACTTCAAATTCCGTGACATATCCTACATACCCTGAAAATTCATCTTTTGTATTCCATTTCTCTGCTATTTCTTTAGCATAATGGATATTTAAAACTGGATAAAAAATAGGCTGCGTTGGTAAGCGGGGCGGGTAGCGACGACACCCTGTATTTAATATTAAATCCATTTCCTTAAAACCAACTGGTCTATATAGCTTCATCTTCTTTAACCTCCTACTGATTAACTGACTTGATCGTATCTAAAAATGAGTTTAATAAATCACTGCTTGCATTATATGCTGGACCAATATTATCTAGATTCGGACCACCATAATACATATCATCTAGGATTGATTCTGGAACAGTAATTTCAATAATTTTATACCCGTCCCCAAAATCCATTGCCCTTCCCCATTGATTGGCATCATCTATAGTAGTTGATAACCACTTCGACTCCATTGCTCCCTCTACAGTACTAAATGGTTCCCCTTTTATTAAACTAGCATATTCAGATTCATTTACCGTCCGATATAATTTTACATTTCCAGCGTCATCCCTTATGAGCGGTGGTTTGCTGGTATATTCTCCACTGTAGTATTCCTCAGGTAAAAAGCCCCCACCTCCATAACCAGCAGCACTATCCCCCGAACCCTCATTATCCATCTTACCCACAAAACCAGAATCCCCAGCGATTGGATATTTTTCATTCAGCCATTTTAACGTTTCTGATGACAATGGCACATATTCATAGCTCTTAAATCCGTTTTTACTCTCCACTTCCAGACG
>JAEWRS010000545.1 GCA_023398855.1 Bacillota bacterium | reverse complement strand
CCTGGTAAGCCATGGATTCCACCGTTGCCCGGATAAACTGCTCTTTGCTGGTTCCCCTTGTCACCCCTACAATGGTTCCCCTTGCATACTGATCCCAGTATGGTGCTCCCAGCCCTGCAAAAGCAGGGACAACATAAACCCCGCCCGTATCTTCCACTGCATTGCAGTACTCTTCTGTCTGGGGCGCGGAGCGGACCATGCGCATCTCATCCCTGAGCCACTGCACGGCAGCTCCTGCCACAAAAACGCTGCCTTCCAGGGCGTACTGAATCTTATCCTGTTCACTTGCCGCTATGGTGGTCAAAAGCCCGTGCTCTGACTTTACCGCTTTTTCTCCTGTATTCATGAGGAGAAAGCAGCCGGTCCCATAAGTATTTTTCATCTCTCCCGCCTCAAAGCAGCATTGACCGAACAAAGCTGCCTGCTGGTCTCCTGCTGCTCCTGCAATGGGGATTTTCCCTCCCATCACGTCCGAAGAAGTGTAGCCATAAACGCAGCTTGAATGCTTAACATCAGGCAGCATGGTGCGAGGAATACGGAAATATTCCAGTATTTCTTCATCCCAGCATTTTTTATGGATATCAAAAAGCATGGTACGTGAGGCATTGGTATAATCGGTCACATGGATGCAGCCCTTTGTCAGATTCCAGATCAGCCAGGTATCAACGGTTCCAAACAGCAGTTCCCCCCGCTCGGCCCGCTTCCTTGCCCCCTCTACATTGTCCAGGATCCATTCAATCTTACTTCCGGAAAAATAAGCATCAGGAATGAGCCCCGTCCTGTCAATGATCATCTCCTCCAGGCCATCGGATTTAAGTTTTTCTATCCTGTCTGCCGGCCTGCGGCACTGCCATACAATTGCGTTGTAAACCGGCTCCCCTGTCTCCTTATCCCAGACCACCGTTGTTTCCCTCTGGTTGGTGATCCCAATGGCTGCAATGTCGCTGTAATGGGCTCCGATCTTTCCCATGGCCTCCATGGTAACAGAAAGCTGCGAGGACCATATCTCCATTGGATCATGCTCCACCCATCCCGGCTGCGGAAAAACCTGAGTAAACTCCTTTTGTGCTGCACTGCAGATGTTCCCCTGCTCATCGAACAGGATACACCTGGAACTTGTCGTACCTTGATCTAAGGCAATGACATATCTTCCCATAATTCCCTTCCCCTTCCAGTAATGCCTGAGTTTTTATCCTTTGTTAATTTTTTCTCAAAGAATAAAGAAAGAGCCTTGGAAATGAACGGTTATCCGCACTCATCACCTGGCTCTGTCATCTCTTAGGCTATGTATTTATGTTTACTTAATACTATCATGCGCTAAAAGCTATGTCAAGATTTTAGGGGTTTATTTTCTCAGTGAAGGCTCTCTCTCACGGTCTTAAATGCCTGGATCACAAGGGTTGGAATGAATGCAAAAATAAAGATAGTAATGAACTGCTTTGCATTTAAATCTGCCACATAAAATAAGGTGTGAAGCCCCGGAATGAACAGCACGGCAGCTAAAAGAACTGCTCCTGCCTCAAAGGCCATGATGCTCCACAAATTGCTTTTAAAGCCAATCTTCATAATGGAATGGCCGCTTCTGCAGTTAAATCCATGGAATAGCCTTGCCAGGGTCAGGGTGGAGAATGCCATGGTACTGGCTGCTGCTTCACTTCCCGTAACCAGTCCCGTATGGTAGGAGGTCATGGTGCAGGCTGCAATAAGAGCCCCCTGAAGCAGGATCTGAAAAACAAAGCGCTTTGTTAAAATTCCTTCTTTCGGGTTTCTGGGCTTTTGGGCCAAAAGGTCTGCTTCAGCCTTTTCCATGCCAATGGCAATGGCCGGAAGGGAATCTGTCAAAAGGTTGATAAACAGTAAGTGTACCGGTGCAAAAGGGGTGGGAAGTGCCAGGAAAGAGGTATACAGCACGCATAAAATACCTGCCATATTCCCTGATAAAAGAAATTTAATGGCATTCCTGATATTCCGGTATACGTTTCTGCCGTTTGCAACTGCCTTGATAATGGTTGCAAAGTTATCATCTGTGAGAATCATGGCAGAAGCATCCTTTGACACCTCTGTTCCCATTTTTCCCATGGCCACTCCGATATCTGCCTGCTTTAAGGCAGGTGCGTCATTGACCCCGTCTCCTGTCATTGCCACGATATGACCCTTTTTCTGCCAGGAACGGACAATCCGTATCTTATGCTCCGGGGAAACCCGGGCATAGACGCTGATGTGCTCTAACCTGCGGCTTAATTCCTCTTCCGTCATATCATCAAGCTCCGGTCCGCTGACTGCCAGATCATCTTCACCTAAAATTCCAATCTTTTCAGCAATAGCTGCTGCGGTGATCTTATGATCTCCTGTTATCATCACGGGCTTAATTCCTGCTCTCCTGGCATTTAGCACTGCATTCCTGGTTTCCGGACGGGGCGGGTCCATCATAGCGGCCAGCCCCAGAAAGGTATAGCCTGATTCCGATTTCACCGTCAGCCTTTCATCCTCCTGCATTTCCCTGCAGGCAAAGGTCAGAACTCTTAATCCCTGCTTGGAAAACTCCATGTTCTGCTCGTTTAGGTTCTGCAGGTCCCCATCCCTCATGAGCCGGACCCCTTCTCCTGTCCAGATATGGCTGACCCTGGGAAGCAGAACATCCACAGCCCCCTTTGTTAAGAGCACTTTTTTTCCCTCAATCCTGTGCATGGTGCTCATAAGCTTTCTCTGGGAATCAAAGGGGAGCTCTCCTGCCCTTGGATAATAAGATTTCATGGCATCTTCTTCCATGCCTGCCCTTTCCGCCATCTGTACCAGGGCAGCTTCTGTGGGATCTCCGATCAATTTTCCGTCTATATAAGCAGAATCATTATTTAATACAGCATCATACAGCAGGTATTTATGTACAGGAACCTCCTTGTTTAATAGCTCCGGAGGATAAAGACGGCTGTTTACGTAGACTTGCTGAACGGTCATGCGGTTCTGTGTCAATGTCCCTGTTTTATCAGAGCAGATGACTGAAACGCAGCCAAGACTTTCCACTGCCTTTAAGTCTTTTATAATGGCATTTTCCCCTGCCATTTTCTGGGTACCCATTGCCTGCACAATGGTGACAATGGAGCTCAGGGCCTCTGGGATCGCTGCAACTGCCAGGGCAACGGCAAACATCAGGGAATCCAAAACCGGCATCCTCCGGTAAATGCTGAGACCGAAAACAACCGCGCAAACTAACAGAATGCCTGCTGCCAGCCTGCTTCCAAACTGGTCTAAGTTTACCTGGAGTGGGGTCTTCTTTTCCCCGGTGTCATTCATGAGGGACGCAATTCTACCGATTTCCGTATCCATTCCGGTCCCGGTAACCAATGCTTTTGCCCTGCCTGAAGCAACCAGGGAGCCGGAAAACACCATGTTCGTCTGCTCTGCCAAAGGAACCTTTTTTTCCCGGATCCTCCCTGTCTTTTTCTCCACATTAACGGATTCTCCGGTAAGAGAGCTTTCATTGACCAAAAGGGAATGGTTTTCTAAAATCCGGCCATCCGCCGCCACCATATCTCCTGCCTCTAAAAGCAGAATATCTCCGGGCACAATTTCAGAAGACAAGATCTCCTGCTTTCGGCCATCTCTTATCACCCTTGCAGCCGGTGATGACAAGGCCATAAGGCTATCCAGAGACTTTTCCGCCTTCTGGTGTTCCACCGTACCCAGTACCGCATTCATCAAAAGCACTGCAAAGATCACTCCCGTGCTTTCCACATCACCGGATATCATGGAAATGACTGCTGCTATAATCAGGATGATGACTAACAGGTCCTTAAACTGGTCCAAAAATACCTGGAACGCGTTTTTGCGTTCCGCCTTCTTCAGTTTATTAGGACCATATATCTGCCTGCGCTTAAGGACTTCACGGGAATTCAGCCCGTTCCTGCCTGCGTCAAGCTCTGCAAGGACTTCATCCTCTGATAAACGAAACCATTCTTCCATTAGACGCTCCTTCCCGTTTCTCATACTATGAAAACAAACAGATGTTTTCATAATCGGATGTCAGCAGTAAAGAACACTGCCTATATCAGAAATCTGAAAGGTGACTTCTGATAATCTATACTATGGTATGAGACAGGAAGGGAATTTTATTCTAAGACCTCAGGATAATCCGGAAGGCGATTTTACAGCCGGCCGAAACGTTTTCTCTTGCAGTGAGCTGTTTTTTTTATTATAATTTTATTATTAGTCAGATCAATCATAGAAACCCCATGAAACCATTCTCAGAAAGGACATGATAACCATGGATAAAATAGCCAGCTTTACCATCAACCACTTAAAACTTCTTCCAGGCATCTATGTCTCCCGCAAGGACCAGGCAGGGGACTCTGTCATCACAACTTTTGATATCCGCATGACCCGCCCCAACTTTGAACCCGTCATGAATACAGCGGAAATCCATACCATTGAGCATCTGGCAGCCACATTCCTGCGCAACCACGAAACCTTTGCTTCCCGGATCCTGTACTTTGGCCCCATGGGATGCCGTACCGGTTTTTACCTTCTTCTGTCCGGGGATTACAAGTCCAGGGACATTGTTCCGCTGATCACGGAAATGTACGAATTCATCCGGGACTTTGAAGAGGAAGTTCCCGGCGCTTCTGCCAGGGACTGCGGGAACTACCTTGACATGAATTTAGGGATGGCGCGATATTGGGCTGGAAAATTCCTTAATACCGTGCTGTACGGGATCGATGACGATCAACTGCTTTATCCACAGGACTGACCCCTCTTCCCCTTTACAATCTCCGCTTAAGAGAAGACACGGAAACTGTTTTTAACAAAAAGCCGGAGAAAAGGCAAGCAAATGCCTTCTCCTCCGGCTTTTATCATTCTTCCTGTGTTTCTATTACCTCTTCTGCCATCCGGTACCCCACCCCCATTTCCGTAAGGATGTACTGAGGCTCTCCTGGGTTTGCCTCTATCTTTCTCCGTATGTTAGCCATGTTGACACGAAGGGTATGGCTTTCATCCATATAGACTCCCCATATTTCCCGAATGATAAAATCGTGAGTGAGAACCTTGCCCGCATGTTGGGACAGTAAAACCAACAGCTTATATTCTATGGGCGTTAAATGGATTTTTTCTCCTGCTTTGTAAACCGCCCGTTTGCTGTAATCGATCTCCAGCTTTCCTATAATGACCTTTTCTTCTCCTGAGGCTTCTGCTCCTGCCGCCTTGGGACTGTGCCGCATTGCCGTCCTTATCCTGGCCAGGAGTTCCCAGGTTCCAAATGGCTTCACAATGTAATCATCAGCACCGAAATCAAGGGCAGCCACCTTTTCTCTTTCATGCCCCCTGGCAGAGACAACGATCACAGGGGTTTTGGACCATTGGCGTATGGTTTTCAGAATCTCTACTCCGTCAATGTCCGGCAGGCCCAGGTCCAGAAGGATGATATCAGGAACATGGGAGGTAAACAGAGAAAGCCCTTCCTTTCCTGTTTTGGCTTTTACTACCTGATAACCGTTTGAGGTAAGAATGGCGGAGATAAAATTGCAGATGGCATCCTCATCTTCAATGATCAATACCGTTGGTTTCATATCCATTTTCATTCCCTTCCTTTCAAAGGCAGGGTGAAGCGGAATACCGTTCCCCCGTCTTTTCTGTTTTCCGCTTCTAAGCTTCCCTGATGGGCACTTACAATGGTCTTGCAGATGGTCAGGCCAATTCCCATTCCTCTGGAGGAATCGGCGCTTTTGCTTTCACTGGGCCTATAGCCTGTAAATAAATAGGGAAGGTCTTCACCGGGAATTCCTCTCCCTCTGTCCTTCACCTGAAATATGGCCCGTGCCCCAGCCTTTTCCAGGCAAACTTCAACGGGAGAATCCCTTGAAGAGTATTTTATGGCATTTTCAAGAAGGTTTATGAGCACCTGCACGATCAGGGTCCCATCCATTGGTACCTCTAAGAATTCCTCAGGGACATGGACAAGGATCCGGG
>JAEWRS010000369.1 GCA_023398855.1 Bacillota bacterium | reverse complement strand
GAGAACCTCCTTGAACCTTCCTGTCAGAGCTGGATTTCGCTTGCAAAGACGTGGATTTCAAATTTTTGACTATGGAATAGTGAATCTTGACTTATGGTTGGAATCATACTACAATAGAAAAGTTGAGACGTAAAATTTGGAGGAACTATTTTTGTGAATATAGCAGAAGAGATAAAAAAGAGAAGAACATTTGCCATCATTTCCCATCCGGATGCGGGAAAAACCACGCTGACAGAAAAGTTTCTGCTTTATGGGGGGGCCATTAACCTGGCCGGTACCGTAAAGGGAAGAAAGGGCGCCAAGCATGCGGTTTCCGACTGGATGGAGATTGAAAAGGAGAGAGGTATTTCCGTCACCTCCTCTGTGCTACAGTTTAATTACGGCGGATTCTGTATTAACATTCTGGACACACCAGGCCACCAGGATTTCTCTGAGGATACTTACCGTACCCTGATGGCGGCCGATTCTGCTGTCATGGTCATTGATGGTTCCAAAGGTGTGGAAGCTCAGACCATCAAATTGTTTAAAGTCTGCGTTATGCGCCATATCCCTATTTTTACATTTGTGAATAAGATGGACCGGGAAGCAAGAGATCCTTTTGAGCTGATGGATGAAATTGAAGATGTGCTTGGGATCAGAACCTGTCCGGTGAACTGGCCCATTGGCTGTGGGAGGGATTTTAAAGGGGTTTATGATCGCTTTAAGGAAACCATCACGACATTCCGTGCTTCCATGAACGGACAAAAAGAAGTGGAGGCAACAGAAGTTCAGCTGGGAGATGCCCAGGTGGATACACTGATCGGAGAAAGCTACCACAGGCAGCTTATGGAGGATATCGAGCTCCTGGACGGTGCCAGTGATGAACTGGATATGGAACGGGTCGGCAGAGGAGATCTGTCACCTGTATTTTTTGGTTCCGCTCTTACAAATTTTGGAGTGGAGACTTTTTTACAGCATTTTCTTCAGATGACCACATCTCCACTTCCCAGGCTGACCACAACAGGTGTTGTAGATCCTTTTGAAGAGGCTTTTTCCGCTTTTGTATTCAAAATACAGGCCAATATGAACAAAGCCCACAGGGACCGTATTGCATTTATGCGGATCGTGTCTGGTAAATTTGATGCTGGTATGGAAGTGAATCATGTTCAGGGAGGTAAAAAACTGCGCTTGTCCCAGCCACAGCAGATGATGGCCCAGGACCGGAAGATCGTGGAAGAGGCTTATGCAGGTGATATAATCGGAGTCTTTGATCCGGGCATATTTTCTATCGGAGATACCCTTTGCAAATCCAATGATAAACTGGAATACGAAGGGATTCCCACTTTTGCGCCAGAGCATTTTGCAAGGGTAAGACAGATGGACACCATGAAGAGGAAGCAGTTTATTAAAGGTGTAAACCAGATCGCCCAGGAAGGTGCCATTCAGATATTCCAGGAGTTTAACACCGGAATGGAAGAGATTATCGTGGGCGTTGTAGGAGAACTGCAATTTGAAGTGTTAACCTACCGTCTGGAAAATGAGTACAATGTGGAGGTAAAGCTTGAGAAGCTTCCATATGAATATATCCGCTGGATTGTGAATAAGGATGAAATTGATGTGGCAAAGATTCAGGGAACCTCTGATATGAAGCGCATTAAGGATTTAAAAGACAATCCTCTTCTCCTGTTTGTCAACAGCTGGAGCGTTGGCATGGTGCTGGACAGAAATCCGGGATTAAAGCTTTCTGAATTCGGTCATAGCTAAGAAATGCTTACAAGGTATAATATTCTCAGCCTGAGCTGGAACAGAGGAAATGGATTATAAAAAGTAAAATAAAAGGAGGAAGCAGACAATGAGTAAAATAGATGAAGTAAGGGCAGCCATGGTAGAGGCCATGAAGGCAAAGAACAAGCAGAGAAAGGATGCCTTATCCATGCTCCTTTCCTCTCTTAAAAATTTTGAAATCGATAAAAAGGATCACAGCCCCATCACGGAAGAAGAGGCCAATACAGTGGTAAAGAAGGAAATCAGGCAGACTCAGGAAACTCATGATCTGGCTCCTGCAGACAGGGCGGATATCAGAGAGGAAGCGGCATTGCGTATTTCTGTTTATAAGGAGTTTGCTCCGGAAGATATGGGAGAGGAGCAGATCAGGGAGATCATTCTGTCGGTTCTTCGGGAACTGGAAATCGAAACTCCTACAGGCGCCGATAAAGGCAGGATCATGAAGGTCCTGATGCCGATAGTAAAAGGGAAAGCAGATGGCAAGGCAGTCAATGACGCACTGGCAGCCATGATGAAATAAGAAAAGGGGTGTGGACCATGTTCAGAAAGGAAATAGAAGAATATATTGAGGCACATAAGCAGGAGATGATTGACGACATCTGCACACTGTGCCGCATTAACAGCGAAAAGATGTCTTACAGGGAAGGAATGCCTTATGGAAAGGGAGCCTTTGAGGCTCTGACCGAAGCCATGGCAATCGCGGAATCTTACGGTTTTTCCATCACCAATTACGATAATTATGTGGGAACAGCGGATTTAAATGACAAGGAGCACCAGCTTGATATCCTGGCTCACCTTGATGTGGTTCCCGCAGGAGAAGGCTGGAAGGAGACACAACCCTTTGAGCCGTTGGTAAAGGAGGGAAAGCTGTTTGGCCGGGGTACAGCAGATGACAAAGGCCCGGCTGTTGCAGCCCTTTATGCCATGAGAGCGGTAAAGGAGCTGAATATTCCCCTTAAGAAAAATGTCCGGCTGATCCTGGGAACCG
>JAEWRS010000345.1 GCA_023398855.1 Bacillota bacterium | reverse complement strand
TTTACAGCCTGAACCGTGTCGTTGCCATAATTACCATCTGGTGCTGTGGTCAGATACCCAAGTTCCTTTAACCGGCTTTGGGACGCCAAAACCACCTCATTTTTCTCACCATAAGACAAAAAATCAGGCTTTACTTCCTCACTATATAGCAAATTTATAGTTTTATTTCCTACTTTTCCATCTGCTGAAAGCTGATTTACCTCCTGCAATTTCATAACTGCCTTTTCCGTCACCTCATCAAATGTACCATTGACCTCATTTTCTGATATCAGATATCCCAGCTCATAAAGTCTGTTTTGTATCCTCCTTACATCCTCGCCGGTAATTCCCAGTGAAACTGCATAATACTTTGCCTCGGGTGACATGACCGCAGCAAGAGTAACAGGACCAGCGACTCCATCCTGGGTCAGATTGTTTTGTCTTTGAAATGCTTTTACAGCTTCTGCCGTTACGGGTCCGTAGAACATGGTCGGCTCATCATTCTCCATGAAACCCAGTTCCATCAGCCTCTGCTGAAGATCTGCTACAGAGGAATGATCGGTGCCCTCTGTCAGGTTTTCGGGTGCAGCAGCCTGGATGCTGTCTTCAATCTCCTGTTCAATCATGATTTCAGCTCCTAAAGAAGCTTTGTCTTCTTCCGCCATTCCTCCGTCCTGCACAGGATTTGCTCCCGTGTTCTCAGGTTTCTTTGATAGTTCAGCAATTTTATAAGCAGATACCAATATGATAATTGCTGTAAACAGCAAAATAACTGCCCTGTTTTTTTTCATTAATTTTTGCATATGGTACTTTGGTTCCTTTCCGACTCCTTGTCCAGGTCTTCACTCTATTTCATTTGCTGTAATTCCTGGCCCTGATGGCCTTTTTTCCGTCTCTGCTGGTATTGGGAGTAACGGCTGCGTTTCATTGCTGACGCTGTTTTCAGGAGCCTGGCTTTCCGGTATAATCTCCGCAACACTCTCATCCGGCGAAACCGTCTCGCCGCCGCCAGCAGCTTCTGCCGGCGGTTCAGTTGTATGTTCTGGTTGTGTTTCAGAAGGAATCACAATTCCGGAAGTGTTTCTTTTTACAGCACCAGCCTTTCCTCTATAGGTGCTGGCATGGAAATAGTCTTCCTGGATTACCGTTCCAGCCTTTGATGTTACCAGATAGGTCTTCCAGGTGCTGCCTCTTACGCCTTCTGTTGTCACTGTCTCCTGTCCTGGCTGCAGAGTCTGGTCTTCCTCATACTTTGGTTCAGGCGGGTCATATTCTTTCGTCTTTTCAGACCGCATCCACACCTTAACGCCATCCTCCAGAATCGGCATGCCAATCATGGAAACCGTCAGCTTCTTATCTTCAAAAACAGCACGGATTGCAACAGATGTGTTTTGTCTGTTGACAAACCGTAAGTCCGGTCCGCTGTAACCATCGTAGCTGACCATGGAGTCTTCGCCCGGAGTTACATAGGAAGGCTCAAAGCTATGTGGATTGCGCTCTGTTGTTTTAATACCCGAAAATATAATTGCGTTATATAACGTGGAGGAAACCTGGCAGACACCTCCGCCAGGCTCTTCAACAAACTCTCCGTTTCGATATGCACCAGCCGGTTTATACCCACGTTCCATCGTACGGTTACCTGTGGTTTTATTAAACGAAAACTCCTCTCCAGGGAAAATCACCAATCCGTTTAAAGCATTTATTGCTAATGTGATATTGTTGTTTCGATTCTGGTTACTGGTAGCCACCGTTGAAAACGTACCAATTACCTGATATTCCTTTTTTGCCCTTGCAGCAGAAAGCTCCGGTGCCTTTTTGCTGTCGTCCACCAGGATTGTTTCTTCAAATTTTTTATTTTTCACAGCGCTCATAATATCCTGCACTGCTTTTTCCTGATTGATTTCCGCCCCATTCTCTCCTTCAGAATAAATCCATTGTTTATTCTCATTATTCCAGCCTGTTAATTGACCATTTAATGGAGCTTTGTTCCATTTGGCAGCTGCCTTTTCCAGCTGGGTTCTTATAGCACCCTCAATAGCTGATAAATCCAACTGGTATGTTCCATTCCCGTCATTCTCATGTTCAGAAAATATTTTTTCCACTAATTCCTCTACCCTCTGCGGCAGCGGATTATCAATTGGTTCAATTTTTTCCCCGTATTTTAACTGGATATTCCATGTATACGTATTTAAAAGCTTTTCTCTTGTTTCTGTTTCCAGGGGAATTGTCTCTATTAGCATCTCTTTGACAGAAGGCTGAGCTGCCGCATTACTGCCTCCTCTTCCTTTTCGGAGGGATGCTGCTATATAAATAAAAGCAGCAGCTAAGAAGCACAAAATAACCGCGCCCCGTATAATCATACTAATGTGAAACCATTTCTCCTTATTGGGATGCACCATCTTTTTTTTTCGGCTTCTCCTTCCCCCATTTCTTTGTTCCCTCATGTTTTATGTTCTCCTTCCTATTACCGTTTTTTAGCCTTTTATTAATCTTACAAAAAGGATGTGTGGATTTTATGAGTTCTGCTAAACAAAACAGCACAGCCAGAAACCGGCCGTGCTGTTTTGTATATTGGAATGCTATTATGGAACTGTATCTATTTTGTCATGAACAGGGAAATACCATAGTAAACACAGCCCCATGTCCTATTTCACTTTCAGCGTATATTTCTCCCTCATGCTTTTCCACAATTGCTTTTGTAATAGAAAGTCCAATTCCCATGCCTCCTGTTTTTTTACTTCTGGACCTGTCTACCCGGTAAAACCGGTCAAATAAATAGGGCAGATCTGCTTTTGGAATGCCGGGTCCACTGTCTTTTACCTTAATTATGATCCTACTGCCTGATATGTTGTATTCCACTGTGATCGTTCCTCCCATGGGAGTATAAGTCAGGGCATTAGAAAGAAGGTTTACCATACACTGTTTCAATCTGTAATAGTCCGCATGCACAGGTGTTTTTTCCGGCATTACCATACAAAGGCTGATATTTTTATCCTGCCTCTTCATTTCAAAATCCCGGAATACAGCCGAACATAAATCCTGGAATTCAAAATCAGCCTTGTCCAGTGTCTGCCTCCGGCTTTCCAGAGTATATAGCTCCTGCAGCTGTCCTACAATTTCAACCAGCCTGAGTATCTCTTCATGGCAGCTCGCCAGATGCTCGGCATCTGCTTCCCATATGCCATCCAGCATGGCTTCCAGATGTGACTGAAGATTTGTAAGGGGTGTGCGCAGCTCATGGGCCACATCAACAGTTATCTGCCGTTTCTGCTTCTCATCCTCGCGAAGTGCTAAAGACATCTCATTAATAGAGTTTACCAGATTCGTAGTTTCCACCATAGCAGTTTTCTTTTCTGCCTGTACCCCATACTCACCGCCAGCAATTCTTTGAGCTACCTCAATGACGCCGGTAATTGGTTTTGAAACTGCCCTGGCAATGAGTACCCCCAGAATGATTACAACAAAAAGAGAAAAACCGCCAATCAGCAGGAGAGATTTATTTAACTCCTTTAAAAGCTCAAGCTCCTCATCATTTAAGGAGTATGGACCGTAATAGCCTATTTTCAGCGTTCCGGTAATACTCCCGCCGTTATTTAACTGATAAACCTCCTCCGCATAGCTTCCTCTAAAATTAGGGTATTTTTTATTCATATTGTTTTCGGCATGCTGCAATACCATTTCGCATTCCTCTGCCCTGTGGCTTTGAATATTCCAGTCAATTTTTTTATCCACTGACTGCAAATGGATTATGATGCCATTCTGCAAAGCTGCATATCCAATTATTTCAATCCCATTTAAATCATATAATCCGGTTTTAGAATTATATAGCTGGTTGATTTGCGAAATGATTTGATCAATCTGATTCTTGTGCTGTGTTTTTGCATAATGCTCAAAAATACGGTCAGCTGTCACATGAAAGAAAAGGCTTAAGCACAGGACAATTAAAACTGCAATGGCGGAATAAGAAATGATAAGGGTGCTTTTCAAAGTCTTTTTCATGATTCTGCTCCGGCAAACTTATACCCGGTTCCATGAACCGTAAGAATAAAACCTGGCTTTTTACGGTCCTTTTCTATTTTTGTACGAATACTTTTAATATAAGTATCAATGCTTCTGTCATATCCGTCAAAGTTATCTCCCAGAGCATAGGTAATCAGCTGCTCCCTGGTGAATATCCGGTTCGGGGCTTTGGCCATGGTGGCAAGTATTTTATATTCAGTGGGCGTTAAGCCTGCTTCCTTACCATGGACCTTGACTTCACAGTTTTGGAAATCTATAAGAAGAGAGCCCTGATCATATGAAACCGGAATGCTGGTAAGTTCATCACTCTCCATCCGCCTTAAAATAGCCTCTACCTTTGCAACGATTGTTCTGGGACTGAAGGGTTTAAAAATATAATCATCTGCTCCCATTTGAAGCCCTTTTATCAAATCAGTCTCTTCTGTTTTCGCAGTCAGCATAACAATGGGAACCCGTGAATTCATTCGTATCATCTGACAAACCTGCTCTCCCATGATATCTGGCAGCATCAGGTCAAGCAAAATCAGAGCAGGATCATTGGATTTAAATAATTCCATTGCGGTTGCTCCGTCATAAGCACTTAATACCTGATAGCCTTCTTTTTCCAGATACGCCCGCAATACAGCTATTATTTTTTCCTCGTCATCCACAATAAGAATGGTTCTGTTTTTTTTCATGGATATTCCCCTCCATTTATGATTTTATCTTTCCTGATCCCTGCATCTCCATTATAATTTACCACAAAGATGTGGGAATTATATGACTATGTAAGAGACTTTTTTATAAACAGATATTCAGCACGGTCAAGCTTTCCTCTGACAATAAAAAAGACTGTATTTCTCATAATAGAAAAACACAGTCTTTTTTCCTTCTCTTAGATGTTTTGACAATGAATATCTAAGCCTCAGCGGAAAACAGAACAATAAAAATTCTCTCCCAGTGAGAAATGCTGTATCTGATTCAATCCATAGCCGTAAAGGTCTTCTGCCAGCTGCCTGCTATCTAAGCGGTGCTCTACCGGAGGCCCCATGGGAGTCTGTTGTTTATGAAATTCGATTATTGACAATACTCCCTTTGGTTTGAGTATCCTTCTTATTTCATTGATCATTTTCTCCACATCAGGCACTTCATGCAGCACAGTACAAAGCAAAACAGCACTGCAGGATGATTCTGGTATTGCCTGAATGCCTTTTACCACCTTCACATGCTCAAGCTTCTTTTCCTCAGCACTTACCTGCAACCTCACCAGCATTTCGCCGGAAATCTCCACCGCGTATATTTGGTTCGTGGTTATTTCCGCAGCTGCGAATGTAAATATTCCCGTACCAGCCCCGACATCGCAGAAAGTGTCTCCGTCTTTGAGGCCAATTTTTCTGAGTGTATCCATGGGAATTAATTCTGCCAGTCTATTTGGATTCTCCAGTTTGTCTTTTATATCCGTTCCCATACTCCTGCTTTCCATGTGCTCAATGATTCCCGCAGCCATGGCTGTGTCCCTCACAAACATGGCCGCCCTCATGATGATGATCACATTTTACGTTTGCATTGTAATTCAGCTTTTTTAAGAGATAATCCTCCACAGCCTGATCAGCCTCTCCAACTACTCCTCCAAAAAATTGTATGTCATTACTGGTCAGCGAATTTTGGGCGCCGCTGCCAATTCCCCCGCAGATCAGCACGGAAACGTTTCGGCCTTTTAGAATGTCAACCAGTTCCCCATGTCCACGTCCATCTGTTGAAAGGATTTCTGAGTTAGTAATTCTACCATCATTGATTTCATAGATTTTAAAAGTTTTTGTTTTCCCGAAATGCTGAAACACCTGTTTGTTCTCATAAGGTATTGCGATGTTCATGATTATTGCCCTCCTGTTATTTACTCACCATATTGTTCAAGCTGACTTGGAAACGGAAGTCTTGTTCTTACGGTTCAGCATAAGGTCCGGACGGAGTGTCTTTCTCTCCCGCAGCCGTTCCTTCTGATTGCTGTTCCCTATGACAATGTCTGCATCCGCAATGAGGTGTGTGGTCATTACTTAGAACATAATTGCCGCCTTCCAGACACAGCCTCTTTCCTGTTACAAGACATTCTGCCAGCTTGACACGGGCACTGTTATAGATCGCCTGTGCCGTTGTTCTGGCAACTCCCATTCGCTCGGCGCACTCCTCCTGTGTCAGCCCTTCCAGATCAATCAGTCTGATTGCCTCAAATTCATCAATTGCCATACGAATGATCTGCACAGCTGATTCAGGAGTATCCAGCGGACCGAAAACTTTGCTCTGGGGCATGCAGCATACCCTTCTGCATTTGTGAGGTCTTGGCATATCGTTACCGCCTTTCCAAGTCAATTAAATAAGTGGCATATGCCATTTATGCTATTATTATACTCTATTGTTGGCATATGTCAATAACCCACTTATGAATATTATATTTTATTGTATTGCCAACTTACATAGCAGCCAAAAAGACCAGACAAAGTGCTCTTAGTTATTTGCATTTATTTTAATAAAATCATCCATATGCGCTGTTAACAGG
>JAEWRS010000245.1 GCA_023398855.1 Bacillota bacterium | reverse complement strand
ACGGAGCACCAAGCAGAATTTTAGGGGCAAAGGCAATTGCTTCCACTGAGTTTTTGGCCTTAAATATTTACAATACAGCCATTGCAAAGAACCAGTATGCTCTGGGACAGACAAAAGCAGTTGTTTTCTTTATTATTTTGGCAATTGTGTCTCTGACCCAGGTAACCATCAGTAAAAGGAGGGAGATTGAACTGTGAGCAGAAAATTAAGAGGAACGATTGTGGAACTGACCGCATTTATTTTATCTCTTTTGGTTTTATCCCCCTTTATTCTGGTTATATTCAATGCGGCTAAGAAAAGTGCGGCTATTGTTATTAGTCCCATTGCTCCCCCTGAAAACTGGGGACAGATGCTTGTAAACCTGCAAAATGTGATCCATAACCAGAATTTCAGTTATTGGAAATCTTTTTACAGCTCTTTGTTCATAACCACAGTCAGCCTGGCACTGTTAACCGTCTTCTCCAGTATGGCTGCCTGGGTATTGGTCAGAAATAAGACAAATTGGTCCCATGTTATTTTTATGACATTTGTTGCGGCAATGGTAATTCCTTTTCAGGTGGTAATGCTTCCCCTTTTATCCACGTTCCGGGAGTTGTCTGTTTTTACCGGTATCCGCCTTCTCAGCAGCTATACGGGAATTATCATTGCTTATATGGGATTTGGCGGTTCTATGTCCGTCTTTATCCTCCATGGCTTCATAAAAGGAGTTCCAAGGGAACTGGAGGAGGCGGCATGGATTGACGGCTGCAGCCCGGAGGGGACTTTTTTCAGGGTGGTATTTCCTCTCTTAAAGCCGGTTCAGATGACAGTTCTCATATTAAATGGAATCTGGATATGGAACGATTATCTTCTGCCTTCTCTTATGCTGGGATTAAACGGAAGAATCAAAACCCTGCCGGTGGCTGTAAGCAGTTTTGTAGGCTCTTATGTTAAGCAGTGGGATTTAATATTAGCTGCAGCTTTTTTGGCCATGATACCGGTGGTTATTCTATTCCTGCTTGCGCAAAAGCAGATCATTCAGGGCATGGTAGAAGGTGCAATCAAATAATTCACGATGAAAGGACAGAATAATAAAATGGAACGAAGATGGTGGAAGGAAGCAGTGGTGTATCAGATTTATCCCAGGAGCTTTATGGATAGCAACGGGGATGGAGTAGGAGATTTAAAAGGAATCACAGAGAAGCTGGATTACTTAAAGCTGTTAGGAATTGATGTGATCTGGCTCTCACCAATCTATCAGTCTCCCAATGATGACAATGGTTATGACATCAGTGATTACCAGGAGATTATGGATGAGTTCGGATCCATGAAAGATTTTGATGAACTGCTTAAAGAAGCTCATCAAAGAGGCATAAGGCTCATCCTGGACCTGGTGGTAAATCACACATCCGACGAGCACAAGTGGTTTGTGGAAAGCAGAACCAGCAAGGATAACCCTTACCGGGATTATTACATATGGCGGGAAGGGAGAGAAGACGGAAGCCTCCCCAACAACTGGGGCTCCTGCTTTGGTGGCCCTGCATGGGAATATGACAGTAAGACGGAGATGTATTATCTGCATCTGTTTTCCAAGAAACAGCCAGATCTCAATTGGGATAATCCCAAGGTAAGAGAGGAAGTGTTTCAAATGATGGACTGGTGGTGTCAGAAAGGCATTGACGGCTTTCGAATGGATGTCATCAACTTGATATCAAAAGATCCCAGGCTTCCTGACGGCGAGTTAGTGGATGGGCTGTACGGTGATTTTACTCCTTATGCCTCCAGCGGTCCCAATGTTCATACATATTTAAAAGAAATGAACAGCAGGGTTTTGTCTGGTTATGATTTAATGACCGTTGGAGAGGCTTTTGGTGTTACCGTTGAAGAGGCAAAAAAATACTCCGGCGAAAAGGAGCAGGAGCTTCATATGGTGTTCCATTTTGAGCATGTGTCAATAAACGGTGAATTTGGGAAGTGGACGGATCAAAGACCGGGTCTGCTGGAACTGAAACGGATTTTTTCCAAATGGCAGACAGAGCTTGGGGAGAATGCCTGGAACAGCCTGTATTGGGATAATCATGATCAGCCCAGAGCTGTTTCCCAGTTTGGAGATGACAGGGAGCAATACAGAGAGCGTTCAGCCAAGATGCTGGCAACGTGTCTTCATCTTCTGAGGGGGACGCCTTATATTTATCAGGGAGAGGAACTGGGTATGACAAATTTTCCTTTCCAGGATATGTCTCAGTTTAAGGATATTGAAAGCTTGAATATCTATGAACAGTTGGTGGGTACCGGGCTGGTAAGTCATGAGAAAATGATGAGCTGCTTAAGGTTTAAGAGCAGGGATAATGCCAGAACACCCATGCAGTGGAGTGAAGAGCCTCATGCAGGATTTACAACTGGTACTCCATGGATCCAGGTAAACCCGAATTTTAAGGATATTAATGCTGAAAAGGAAGTGAAGGATGAAAATTCTGTTTTCCATTATTATAAGAAGCTGATCCAGCTTAGGAAACGTTATGACATCATTGTATATGGCAGCTACGAGCCTTTGATGGAGGAAGATTCCAGGGTATTTGCCTACACCAGGAAATTGGGAGAAGAAAAGCTGCTCGTATTATGTAATTTTGCAGCTGAGGAAATACAAGTTCCCATTCCTGAGGAATTCTGCAAAGAAGAGGCAGAATGCCTGATCAGTAATTATGATCAAATGGATGGAAAAGACAGAAACAGGCTTTTACCCTATGAAGCCTCTGTGTTTATCACGTATGAAGGCAGAAGGATACTTCAATAACCAGAGATGGTTATAAGAAAAAAGACAGACAAATGACTGGAAAAAACATGATTTCCAGTGGCTGGGGCTGCAGGCTTTTATAAGCTGCTGTTCCAGCTTTTTTTGCATATTCAAGTGAAAAAAGGAGGTTATAAAAAAATAGCTTGAAATAACCACACCAAAAAAATATAATAATAGCATCAACAAAACAGCAGGCAACGTTATTTTTAATTTAAGTATATAAAATCAACGTCATTTATGGAGGAACGGGAATGAAAAAAGAGATACCTGCAGGAGAACACTGTCCATACTGTAAAAGGCATTGTTCTTTAAAATCCCCTCATTGCGGAAAGGGAAAGGCACTGGCAGAAAAGAAGTTAAAGGAAAAACAGCCGCCTAAGGCGCCCGGTCTTAAGGAGCCCCGGGAAGTTAAGCTTGAAGCAGAGGAGTGGAAAAACCTCCAGTCTGAAATCAGACTGGTTCGTCTGTTCCAAAAGGGCTGCAAACAGATGTCTGAAAAGAAAATGGGAAAGCAGGAAGGCAAGGCAGCCAGGCTTTATCTTCTGGCGGCTTTGGCAGAAAAGGACAGACAGACACAAAAAGAACTGAAGGAAGATTCCGGGCTGGATACCAGGGAACTGGAAAAGGCTTTGCAAAAGCTGGAGAAAAAGGGGTATGTGGGCAGAAAGACTGGTATGGGCAGTGATGAAATGGTCTGCATTACCGGGAAAGGGCTTGAATTTTCAAAAGAGGAATTGAGAGACTGGAAGAGGGAAAATGACCGCATTTTTTCCCGGCTGACGGATAAAGAAAAAGGTTTTTTAGAACAGATACTGAATAAAGTCATCATGTGAACCAGATTCACCCTGATTCTGTTATTTTCCATAAAGGCAGGGTTGTTTTTCCCATAAATATGTAGTACAATGCAACAGGATATCATCTGATTATTATGCTGTTTTATCATGCGGCTTTCGCAGGAGGGTTACGATTGAGATATCATGTAAAGAAAAACCAGGCTGTCAGCCGTACGCTGGCATTCTTATTTTGCATTGCCTTGTTTTTAGGAGAACTGAATGTACTGGGCATGGACTGGAATCTGGGACAGGCCCGTTTGCTTTTAACCCAGGCCAATCCAAAAGGATATGCTCCTCCCAGGAGGAATGATGCGGTTGCAGAGATGCCTGGAGTGGTTGAGGAAGAGGCTTCAGGTGAAACGATTGTCGACATCTGGGGCAGATCCTTATATGGAATTTTACCGTTAAAGTATATGGAAGCCAGGGAATTCTTCCTGTTTGTCCCGCTTATGATATGGTCAGAACCAACTGTACTGATGAAGGCGGGAAATACAGGCAGAGAATATCTCATTAGATATATACATGATTCAGACGGTGAAAAAGGAATAAGGGAAGTCATTTAAAGTCAAGTGAACAAATTAACAAGAAAAGAGGATAACCTATGAAGCCAGGAAAGAAAATGTTTGCCGCTATTTTTGTGGTAATTGCGGCTCTCATTTATGTTGCGGTATTCGGAGCAGGAGATAGTATTAAGGGCGTATATGATATGCGTTTCGGCATCGACATCCGCGGAGGGGTAGAAGCAATCTTTGAACCCCAGGGGCTTGACCGCAAGCCAACGGAAAAGGAACTTGAGACAGCAAGGGAAGTTATTGAAACCCGAATGGATAACCAGAATATTGTGGACCGTGAAGTTACCCTGGACACCAACGGAGGATATATCATTGTCCAGTTCCCGTGGAAATCAGGGGAAACCAGCTTTAATCCGGAGGATGCCATTGCAGAATTGGGAGAAATGGCTGAGCTTACATTCCGGGATCCTGATGGAAATGTGCTGATTCAGGGGAAGGATGTGCAGACTGCAGCACCAGAGACAGCCAATGCCAACGGAATCAAAACCTATCAGGTAGCTCTCAGCTTTAATGCCAACGGCGCGAAGCTGTTTGAAGAGGCTACAGGAAAGCTCATTGGAAAACGGATGAGCATTTATATGGACAAGGAGTTGATTTCAAGTCCCACTGTTCAGACCAAGATATCAGGCGGACAGGCTGTTATTACGGGAATGAAGGATTATGATGATGCAAAGAATCTGGCAGAGAAGATCAATGCCGGTTCTCTTCCTTTTTCACTTAAAACCTCCAATTTCTCTACCATAAGCCCTTCTTTGGGAAATAATGCTTTAAAAATTATGGTGTATGCAGGAATTGTAGCATTTTTTGTAATCTGTCTGTTTATGATCGCATTTTACAGGCTGCCGGGCATTGTTGCCTGCATCACCCTGGTTCTCCAGATGGTTTTGCAGCTGCTTGCCATTTCCGTGCCCCAATATACCCTGACGCTTCCGGGTATTGCAGGTATTATACTGACCCTGGGCATGGCGGTGGATACCAATATTATTATTTCAGAGCGTATATCAGATGAACTGAAAAAGGGCATTTCCGTGAAAGGTGCGATATTGTCCGGATATAAAAACGCTTTTTCATCTGTTCTGGACGGAAATGTAACCACTGCCATTGTTGCGATTATCCTGATGTTTTTAGGTTCTGGCACCATGCTCAGCTTTGGCTACACCTTATTGATCGGTATGATCGTAAACCTTTTGGTGGGTGTTTCCGTTTCCAAGCATCTGCTTTTATCTTTTGTCCAGTACGATCTATGGCGGGATGAAAAATGGTTCCGGATCAGAAAAGAGAGAAAAACGATTCCATTTTTTCAAAAGAAATATATTTTCGGGCTTATCTCCGGTGGAGTTATTCTTTCCGGAATCATCGGCTGTTTTGTTTTTGGTGTAAAGCTGGATACTCAGTTTACGGGAGGCGCGGTATTAAGCTATTCCGTAACAGAGGATGCGGATACTGGTAAAATCCAGGCTGCAATTGAGAAGCAGACCAACCGGCCTGTTACGGTTCAGATCAAAGAAGATAACATGACAGGTCTTAAAAGGCTTTCCGTCACGCTTGCAGGGAATTCCGGAATGTCTCCGGAAGACCAGAAGAAGGTAACCGATGCCATCAACAGCACCCTGGATGCTGCAGATGCAAAGCTGTCTGAGACATTTGTCGTTGAGCCTTATATAGGAGCAAAGGCATTAAGGAATGCAGGCCTTGCCATTCTATTATCACTGGTGTTTATTGTTGTTTACGTGTGGATAAGGTTTTCAACGATCTCCGGTCTTTCAGCAGGAGTTACTGCCATGATCGCCCTGCTCCATGATGTGGTTGTGGTGTTCTTTGTATTTGTGCTGTTCCGGATGCCGTTAAATGACGCCTTTGTGGCGGTAGTTCTCACGATTATCGGTTATTCCATTAACGACACTATCGTTATTTATGACCGGATCCGCGAGAACCGAAGGAAGGATTCTAAGATGCCGGTGGATGAGCTGGTAAATGTCAGCACCACCCAGACCCTTGGAAGATCCATCAATGCATCCTTTACTACAGGGATTTGTATACTCATTATTCTGGCTGCTTCGGTTTATTTCCAGATCGGGTCCATTTTGGAGTTTTCTCTTCCCATGTTCTTTGGTATCCTGACCGGATGCTATTCCTCCATCTGCGTGGCAGGTACGCTTTGGGCCATGTGGGAAAAGAAGGAAGGAAAAAAGTAATAAGCAGGTAATCAGTTTAGGCCGCAGCTCCGTCCCTGAGCGATCAGAGTCGGAGCAGCGGTCCTTTTGCTTGAAGGTGAATGAAAAAATTCTGGACTAAATATAGGTATAACGCAGGGGAATTATTGTTATTCAATATTTTTATATCGGGATATATTGACAAAACAGTACTTTTTTCGATACACTAATAGGAAGACTTAATGCAAAAACTGCATTATTAATCACATCATAGAGGAGAGACATTATGAAAAAAATTATTAAAAAGCTTGTTTTCCTGGGCTTGGCTGTCTCCGTGGCAGCTGGTTTGTCTGCCTGCGGTACGAAATCCGATCCTTCTGCTTCAGTCGCTGAGACAACGGCCGCGGCGGGTTCTGCTTCAGGAACTGAGAATACGGGAGCAAAGATTTTCCGGGTGGCAGCAGTGGACCCACAGGTTGCATATGATATGCAGCAGTATACTTACAGCCTTATCATGAAGGTAACTGATAATGTGGTAGAATCTCTCCTTACCACTATTGATGGGGGGAAGGTGGTTCCAACGCTTCTGGCAAAGGAGCCTGAGTTATCCGATGACATGCTTACTTATACCTTTGAATTGATCGACGGAGTGAAATTCCAAAATGGGGAAACATTAAAAAGCTCTGATGTAAAGTATTCTTTGGAAAGAGTAGTAAAAAAACAGACCATGGGAAGTCTTTTGGAAAAAGTGGAAGGCTATGAGGCTCTTGCTGACGGATCCGCCGATGAGATGACAGGAATTAAAATCATAGATGATACACATTTTACCATTACCCTGGCAGAGGTTTATACCCCCTTTGTTTCCGTATTATCCACTCCTTACTGTTCCATTTACCCGGCAGAGGCTTGTGAAGCTGCAGGAGATAACTGGGGTAAGACAGAGCTGATCGGTACTGGCCCGTTTAAGTTTGACAGCTACACCCCGGGTGTTGGCGTGGAGCTTTCAAGATTTGACGGCTATCACGGCAATGCCGCCAAGTTTGACGGAGTGAGCTATAAATTTATAGAAGACACCAATACCCAGGTTCTGGAATATCAGAAGGGCAATATTGATTATGTTGATGTGGAAACAAACATGTATCCAGTATATCAGGCTGATCCTAAATTAAAGGACCAGATGCACATGTTCCAGCCAATCGGCGGATATTACATGACCTTTAATGTGAAATCCATATCCGATCCAAAGATAAGACAGGCTATCTCTATGTCCATTAACAGAAAGGCTATCTGCGAAAGCATTTTCCATGGCACTGCAAAGCCATCAACCTCCTTTATTCCGGCTGGTATCATTGGACATGACGATTCCCTGGAAGAGTTTGCTTATGATCCGGAAGGTGCAAAGGCTCTGCTTGCTGAGGCTGGTTATCCTGGCGGATATGATCTCCGCCTCACGGTTAACACCAAGTATGCTACCTCTGTTCCGATTGCAACCGCATTCCAGGAGCAGGCAAAGGCAGCAGGCATTAATGTTACGATTGAACAGGTTGATTCAGCAGCATGGTCTGACATGAAAAAATCAGGCGGCGTGGATGCAGGTGTAGGCAACTGGTATGTGGATTACAATGATCCGGACAGTATGCTTTATCCGGTAAGTGATTCCCGTACAGACCGTTCTTCAAGCTTCTGGCATAATGAGGAATTCAAGAAGCTGATGGCAGAAGGCGTGCAGACCCCTGATGATGCAAAGCGTCAGGAACTCTATGTAAAGGCTGAGCACATTCTCACAAGAGAAGATTATGCCGTTGCACCGATATACAATGAATCCAAGTGCTACCTGCTGAATCCAAAGGTTACAGGTCTTGTTATGGATTCAACCTTCCGCAACTTCTATGTAAACGCAGATTTTCAGCAGTAATGTAATTGGATTACGTGACCTAAGGGAGTGGTAAACCACTCCCTTTTTCTAAGAAGAAGGGGAACCATATGTTTCAATATATTTTAAAGAGACTGCTCCAGACATTGCTGGTATTGTTTGGTATCAGTCTCATTACGTTTATTCTTCTCCAGGTGGTACCGGGGGATCCTGTGGAATTAATGCTTGAGAAACGGGCGGATGCGCAGACCATTGCCAGGGTCCGCCATGAACTGGGGCTTGATGTATCTTTGCCTCAGCAGTATCTGAATTTTATAAAAGGGGCTGTTCATCTGGATTTCGGCAGATCCTATTTTACTAAGGAAGTGGTGACAACTGCCCTGGTGCGCTGCTTTATGGTAACCGTTAAGCTGGCCTCTATGTCTTTTTTATTTGCAGTGATTATTGGTGTTACATGCGGTATGGCGGCAGCCATTAACAGAGGAAAATGGATTGATTCTACTCTTATGACTGTTTCCATTATCGGAGTGTCAGCGCCTTCTTTCTGGATCGCCATCATTCTTCAGATCATTTTCGGCCTGAAGCTGGATCTACTGCCGATCTCTGGTTTTGACGGACCTATATTTTTTATTCTTCCAAGCATTGCCCTGGGAGCCCGCTATGCAGGCAGTATTGCCCGTATTACCCGTACCAGTATGCTTGATGTTGTCAAGCAGGATTATATCAGGACAGCAAGGGCCAAGGGAGTGAAGGAAAATCTGGTCATTATGAAACATGCCTTAAAAAATGCCATGATCCCCATCATCACCCTGGTAGGAACAGAACTTGGCTACATGCTGACTGGTTCCATGCTGATTGAAAAGGTTTTCTCCATACCTGGAATTGGAAAACTGGCGGTGGATTCCATGTCAAACAGGGACCTTCCCCTTTTGGAAGGGACTGTTATGTATATTGCCTTTGTATTTGTCATGGTCAATTTGCTGGTGGATATTTCCTATGCATTTATTGATCCGAGAATCCGCTATGGGAAGGGAGCCAACTAATGAAGGTTTTCAGCATTTTCACAAAACAAAAGAAATTTGAAGAACAGCTCCTGAACGGCGAGATGGAATATTCCAGCTATTATAAGGACAGCTTTAAGAGACTAAAAAAGAATAAGGCAGCCTTGTTCTGTCTTGGGGTGATCTTTCTCCTGATTCTGCTTGCCTTGTTTGCACCCGTAATAAGCCCTTATGACCCTACTTACCAGGATTATGCCTCTGTTCTGGCGCCGCCCTCCTCTAAGCACCTTTTGGGTGCAGATGAATATGGAAGGGATATTTTATCCCGCCTCATTTACGGGACAAGGGTCTCCTTAAGCATTGGTATTCTGGCTCAGATCCTGGCTTCCTTAATCGGCATTACTTTGGGCGCCATTGCCGGGTATTTCGGTGGAGCAGTTGATACCCTGATCTCCAGGATCATGGAGGTTTTTGCAGCATTTCCGGATCTTATCTTTGCAATGGCCATTATGACTTTTATGGGACAGGGAGTCCAGAACCTTTTTATTGCCCTTGGTCTTCTGACCTGGGTAAGAACGGCCCGTCTGATCCGTGGTTCTGTCATGCAGCTTAAGGAAAAAGAGTATGTGGAGGCCAGCAAGGCAAGCGGCGGAACCTCCTTTTGGATCATTACCAAGCACCTGATTCCTAACTGTTTATCAACAGTGATTGTTCTCGTAACCCTGGGAATCCCCAACGCCATTATGTATGAAGCTTCCTTAAGCTTTCTGGGCCTTGGAATCCAGCCGCCTACCCCAAGCTGGGGAAATATGATCAGCTCAGCCCAGTCCTTTATCAGTTTTCTTCCGGTGTACAGTGTTGTCCCGGGAATAGCCATTATGGTGACGGTGATTGCGTTCAATATCTTTGGTGACGGCTTAAGAGACGCTCTGGACCCCAAGCTTAGAACCTGATCAGGAGGAAGAGATGGATAACAAATTAATTGATGTAAAAAATTTAAAAACATATTTCTATACAGATGCAGGCGTGGTAAAGGCTGTTGATGACGTATCCTTTTCCATTGAGCAGGGAAAAACCCTGGGAATTGTTGGAGAGTCAGGATGCGGAAAAAGTATCACTTCCCTGTCCATCATGCAGCTTGTAGAGACACCTCCGGGAAAGATTGCAGGAGGGGAGATCATTTACAGGGGAGAAAACCTTTTAGAGAAGACTCCTGACGAGATGAGAAAGATCCGGGGCAAGAAAATTGCCATGATTTTTCAGGAGCCAATGACATCTTTAAATCCGGTTTTCACAGTAGGCCAGCAGATTATTGAGGCCATTACCATCCACGAAGCAGGAATATCCAAGCAGCAGGCCAGGGAAAAGGCCATTGACATGCTCCGCATGGTAAAGATTCCGTTGCCTGAAAAAAGGATCGACGAATACCCCCACCAGCTTTCTGGCGGTATGCGCCAGAGGGTCATGATTGCTATGTCTCTTTGCTGTAATCCGGAGCTGTTAATCTGCGATGAGCCAACAACTGCCCTGGATGTGACCATTCAGGCCCAGATCCTGGAACTGATTAATGAGCTGAAGCAGAAAACAGGCGCTTCCATTATGATGATTACCCATGACCTGGGAGTTATTGCCGAAGTGGCTGATGATGTTATGGTTATGTACGCCGGAAAGGTTGTGGAGCAGGGGACAACGGATGATATATTTGACAGCCCCATGCATCCCTACACAGAAGGACTGATGAATTGTATTCCAAGGCTGGAGGATGAGGTTGAGGAGCTTTATGTCATAAAGGGCATGGTGCCAAGCTTTGATTCCATGCCAAAGGGCTGCGCTTTCTGTCCCAGGTGCGAATATGCAAAGTCTGTATGCGAGAAAAGTATGCCGGAGCTGATTGAAAAGGACGGCAGAAAGATCCGCTGCTTCAGATATACGGATCAATGGAAGGAGGAGGTATAATGGAAAGCCAGGAAACAAGACAGCCTCTGCTGGAGGTAAAGCATTTAAAAAAGTGGTTTTCTGCAAAATCCAACCCTTTTTCCGGACAAAAGCTTCATATTAAGGCAGTGGATGATGTGAGCTTCCAGCTGTATCCCGGAGAGACACTAGGAGTAGTTGGGGAATCAGGCTGCGGAAAGTCCACGATGGGACGTTCCGTGCTGCGGCTGATTGAGCCTACGGATGGCCAGATCTTTTTTAAAGGCCAGGATTTCATGAAGCTGAGAAGTGGGGATTTAAGAAAAAGCAGAAGTAAAATGCAGATCATATTCCAAGACCCCTATGCATCCTTAAATCCACGTATGACCATTGGTGAGATCATTGCAGAGC
>JAEWRS010000208.1 GCA_023398855.1 Bacillota bacterium | reverse complement strand
AAGTGCAGTAAGTGCGGTGCACTTATGATGCCTCACAGAGTATGCAAGGCTTGCGGTTCTTACAACAAGAAAGAAATTATTTCTGTTGAATAATCTTTTTGAAAAAGAGTAAGCTATAATGGCTGATAAAATCAAGGCTTTTCGGGATTCCGAAGGGCCTTTTTTTTGATTTTCCTGCGATATGTCAATGCCCCAAGGCCCTCCGATGGCATTACTGCCAATGGAAGGCCATTAAAATCGCGCATTTAGTTAGCCATAGCACCATATGGCAGGCAGTTTGGATCTTTTAGCCAGGTTCCTCTAAACACTGGATATGACACCTGTACTGTCCCACATCATGTCCGGCGGGCATGAGGTATTGCTGCTGATTTCAAACAAACTCTCCTATTTTTGCCAATCAACAGCATGCTGGAAATAATAAGAAACCCGCCGATCCACTGCCCGTACCCTATTTTTTCTTTTAAAAGAAGGAAAGATAACAGCATGGAAGTTAAGGGTATCATACCTGAAAAAGCAGCAGTTGTATAAGCATTGCAGCGCTTTACTCCTTCATAAAATAACACAACAGCCAATGCGGTTACAATGATACCGTACCAAATTAAAGCAAGCCATTCTTTCCAGGCAAGTGCCAGGACAGCATTCCGGGGAAGGCTGTAAAGTGCGGGAATAATGGACAAAATGAGGGCAATGGCAGATACCAGAAGGGTTTGTACCATCGGATGAATCTGCACCGCTGAATTTTCTTCTCCACAAGACTTATGCTTCCTTGAAATAATATTAATGGTTGATTCGCTTGCTGCACCGCAAATAATCAGCATATTGCCTAGATTATGATGGACAGAAAACATTGACGAATAAATATTGATGCCCTGCAACAGAACAATGCCTGTAACCGTACAACAGATTCCCAGAACAGTTGCTTTTGAGAGCTTTTCTTTTAAAAATATAAAAGCCAGCACAGACGTAATAGCCGGTGTTGTACCTGTCAGGATTCCCGCCTCCATGGTACTCGTTAAGCCAACACCAAGTAGTAAAAATGTGCGGAACAGGAAAATTCCGAAGATAGCTTGGCATAGAATCATGATCCAGTCGCTCTTTGCCAGTATTTTCATTGTTTGAAAGGTTTTAACTCCGTAGAATGGCAAAAGGCATACAAGCATAATTCCTAAGCTCAAAGCCGTGATTGTAAAACTATTTAATTTTTCGGTCAAAATATATCCTGTGATGACTGATGTACCCGCTAATGAAAAAGCGCCCAGCAAGTATAATTTTCCTTGAAATTGTTTCATGGTATATCTCCTTTGCATTTATATTGGATTTTGGTATAATTATATCGTTATAACTGGAATGGAGTAAGGGCCAGTTTATCACTAATTTCAAAGTACCAGTCAGGAGGAGGCTTATGCGGGGAATTGTATTACAGGATAGCAAAGAAATTGGTTTGGCGCGTCAAATTTTTCTTTCCCTGAAAGAGCGTATTTTATCGGGACAGATTTCGCAGGGAGAAGCATTGCCATCTACCAGAGATTTGGCCAGGGGTCTGGGCGTTTCCCGCAACACCGTTTGCGAAGCATATGATATGCTTTGGACGGAAGGCTTTATCATAAGCCATCAAGGGGCGCCGTCACGTGTGGCTGACGGGCTTCAAATCCAAGAAGCACAGAAAATGGAAACGGGACAGAGCAAGGATAAGGTACCACAGGAAATTTTATGGGATTTTAAGACAGGTCAATCTGATTTGACGCTTTTTCCGTGGCAGACGTGGAACAAGGGAATAAACGATGCAGCCAGAAATCTGCAGGTCCGTCAAATGGTATACAGCGGGCCCAAAGGCTATGAACCGCTTTGTAAAGAAATTTCCCATTGGCTTTTGCGCAGCAGGAGTATGGAAGTCAGTCCTGACGATATCTTTATTACATCAGGGGCAACCCAGGCCCTTCATTTGCTTGTGGATATTCTCCATAAAGAGGACCATGTCTTTGCGCTGGAAAATCCCTCACACCCTGGAATCCGTACAGTCGTATCCGATAAAGGATACCCTTTGCATTGTATGCCCGTTGACAGCAATGGAGCCGATATATCGGCGCTTCATGGAAGCAATATTTCAGCAGTCTATGTCACGCCTTCTCATCAGTTCCCTCTGGGAGGAATTCTCCCTGCAAACCGGCGCACAGCATTGATACGCATGGCAATAGAAAAAGATTTCTATGTCATTGAAGACGATTACGACAGCGAATTTCGCTACATCGGTTCCCCAATAACGCCGATTTACTCAATAAATTCTTCCCATGTTATATATGTGGGGACTTTTAGCAAGACAGTTTTTCCAGCCCTCCGCCTGGGTTTTGCGGTGCTGCCAAAGCCTTTGCAGACAAAATGGAGACATTACCGCAATTATATGGATGTCCAGAATCCAATTCTGGAGCAGGCGGCCCTGGCCGAATTTTTGAGGAGCAGGAAAATGGACAAACATGTTCAACGTATGCGGAAGGTGTATGATGAAAAGCGGAATGCACTGCTAGAGTGTGTGAAAAAGACATTTGGTGATTGGGTATACCCTTGGGGAGATGCTTCTGGCTTGCACGTTGCTTTGCAATTTCCAGGGCTTGAGTTTGGGGATGAATTCATCTTTAACTGCAAAAAAGCCGGTATACGCGTATCGCCAGTGACACAATATTGCATCACTGGAAATGATCATAAAGATAAGCTTCTCCTTGGGTACGGACATTTAGATTTTATGCAGATACAAGAAGGTATTAAGGTATTACGTCAAGTGATTATGAACGGAGCATAAATTTAAAATTTTTACAATAATAATCCAATATCATTGTAAAAAATGATGAAAAAAGCTTTACAATTACCTTGAAATGTGTTAATATGCACATGTAACCGGTTACATAAAGGAGATTTAACATGAACATACGGGATATTGCCAAAAAGGTGGGCGTTTCTTCTGCGACCGTGTCCAGGGTGATTAATCAGTCCGGATACGTAAAGGACGAAACCAAGCAGAAAGTGTTAGCAGCGATTGAAGAGGCGGATTTCGTACCCAATGCCATAGCAAGAAGTTTAAGCATCCGTGATTCTTCCAGCATCGGGGTTATTGTTCCTGATATAGCCAATGAGTTTTTTTCCAGCATTATAAGCGGAATGGGAGAGGTGGCAGCTAATAACCAGTATAACATTGTTTTGTTTGATACAGGCGAAATGCAGGAAAGAGAGCATCAATATTTACAGGTGGCAGAAGGACAAAGGCTTTCCGGTCTGATCATAACCCCGGTTTCGGAACTGGATATGGTGACTCGGGATAAGCTGATCCAATTTGAAAGCAAAGGAATTCCCGTGGTGTTAGTTGACCGTAATATTAAAAATTCCAGTTTAGACGGAGTTTTTGTGGAAAATGCCGCCGCCGCTTATAAAGGAGTGGAAGCATTGATCCATGCCGGTCACCGTAAGATTGCAATTATTACAGGTCCCAGCACCTCTATGCCGGGGAAGGACCGGTTAAAGGGATACAAGGC
>JAEWRS010000179.1 GCA_023398855.1 Bacillota bacterium | reverse complement strand
AACCACCAGGGAATTCTTACGGACCGGCTGGAGTCTTATCTTTGGAACGCCAAAGGCCCTGTACTGGTAATTGGAATTTAAGTCAAAGCGGTAATACTGGGATTCTGATATTCCCCAGGGTATATCCGCCTCCTTTGCATATTTGATATGCTGGAGCACTGCCGCCCTGGAAGTCTCCCAGTAGACAGAGCCTTCATATTCCTTCAACACAAGATTTGGCATCAGATATTCAAACATGGTTCCGCTCCAGGATACAAAGCACGGAATCCCCGTGACAATGGTAAGGGGCCTGCCCAGCTTATACCAATGCTTTAACGGCACTTCTCCCATGGCAATGGCCAGCAGGCTCGTCAGTGCCGATTCAGACGCCATTAAGTCATAGCACCCGTCATCCAGGGTGTGAGAAGATACATGATATCCAATATGAAACAGCATTCTTTTCTCATTAAACAGAAATCGGAAATCTACATTTTCTAACATGCAGTCTATTTTACTGCTGATTGCATTGATCCTGTCAAGCATACTCTCTGCGGCTTTATTTTCCTTCGAAGCAATCTGGCTAAGAGCCGGGTAAGAAGAGAAGCTTTCCTCCTTCAGTCCAAGAGCTGCTGCTTCCTTAGCAATGGCATCAATCAAACCAATCAGTTGTCTGGTCCAGGGATAATCTGCAGGAGGCTTTAGCTCCATCCCATTGATGTTCTCCCAAATATCAGCAAGATCCTCTACCAGCTGCCCTATTTTCTTATATCCGTTCTTAAGCCTGTTTCCGGCAGAATGTCCTGTTCTCCTCTGTATTTCCTTATTGCTGTTTTCAACCGCGGTTCTAAGCTCAGAAAGGAAATTATCCGGATATACCGGCTTGTTTATCTGATCTATAAGACCATGCTTTAAAGCTACTAAATGCCCCAGAAAATTACCGCTGTCCACGGTAGATATATAGGCAGGATTCAGTACCTCCATTGTATTAATCTGATACCAGTTATAAAGATGCCCATTCCACTTGGGCAGTCTCTGGACTGTTTCCAACAGTTTTTCCACGGCTTCAACCGTAGAACTGAGAGTCTCTAGCCCTAAATCCCTGGCTGATATCATTGCCAGAAACTGAAGTCCTATATTTGTGGGGGATGTTTTATCGCTGACTTTTTCAACCACTGAAATCTGGTAATTATCCGGGCAAAGCCAGTTATTTTCCTTTGTTGAAAGCTCCTTAAAAAACTGCCAGGTTCTGCGCGCAGTATCCAGAAGCAGTTCCTCATCCTGTTCATTATCACTTGCATGCAGCTGCTCCCCTGGCTGACTGATCTGGTATGCGATTTCAAAAGCAAAGAACCAGACAGCAATTACCGCTGCAGTCAGAATCACTCCTGCCGTGTTCAGGTTTCCCATTAACAGCACAATCAAAAGCATCAATACCGGCACAATAGAACTCCACATAGTAAGAAAATAGCCTTTTCTGGTATTGACAATGGAGGCATCTACTGCCTCCGCCGTATTCCACCGCAGCAGATTTTTTTTGCTTACCAGCATACGGTATGAGGTCCTGACTATGGCATCCCAAGCTACATAAGCGCGGTAAGGAGTGATCGCGAACTCCAGAAACGCTCTGTAAATCATGGCAGCAATTTCCTTTAGAAAGGCCTTATAAACAAGTGCAAGCTTGGGACGGAACAGCTTCTGGGTCATAACGGCCAGCAATAAGACCACAAGGCTAAATGTATCATTAAAAAACACAAGAAACAGCCAAAGATAGAAAGCATTTGGCATCCAGGCCAGATTCAGCAGGATCAATAACGTCTTGCTGAAAGGAACAAGGCTTCTTCTTAAATTGTCAAAAATTTTCCACCTTGACAGGGCACACAGACCGTTCCCGTCCTGGCCTTTTTTCTTAAACAGCCAGGGAAGCAGCTGCCAGTCTCCCCGCAGCCACCTGTGTTCCCTTTTGGTAAAGGATAAGACACTGCTGGGAAAGTTGTCCATTATCTTGACTGTACTGGAAAAAGCTGTCCGCGCATAACAGCTCTCATAAAGATCATGGCTGAGAATCCGGTTTTCCGGCACCTTGTTTTGCAGCACCTGATGAAATGCTTTCAAATCATAAATGCCCTTCCCTGTATATATTCCTTTGTTAAAAATATCCTGGTAAATATCTGATATTACGGTACCATAATGTGCAAGTCCTGATTCTCCTCCAAAGATTTTCATAAACCTGCTTCCGGTTTTATCCGCTATATGGTTTCTCACCGATGGCTGTATGATCACATAGCCTTCCTCCACCCTTTGTCCCGCAGAATCCAGAACAGGCTTGTTCAGCGGGTGGTCAATCAGGCCTACCAGTTTTGAGGCATTATCTCGGATCAGATTGGTATCCGCATCCAGTGTAATCACATATTGGAAGGTAGATAACAGCTTTTCGTCACAGTAAACAGAGGAAAAGCTTGTGTCTTCCTTTCCCGCTCCGTTTAAAAGACTGTTAAATTCCTCCAGCTTTCCTCTCTTACGCTCCCAGCCCATATAACAGTTTTCCGCTTTATTCCATTTGCGGCAGCGGAAAAACAGGGAGAACCGCTGTTCTTGTGACGGATAGAGCTCATTAAATTCCTTCATTCGCTGAGTCAGAGCCTTTTCAATCACAAGATCCTTTTCCATAACCGGTTCTGGAGAGTCTTCAAAATCAAGCAGCAGTGCAAAAAAAAGGTTCTGCTGCCGGTTTGCAAGATAGTGCTTTTGAAGGCGTTCCATATATCCCAAGCCTTGCTCCTTAGACGAGACAATCACCGGCATGACCACAAAGGTTCTTGCTTCCTTAGGTATTTCTTTTAAATAGTTTAATGACGGGATCTTTCTGACTACAATTTTTCTGGTGAATATATAATTTGTAAGTTCCATGGAAACTCCCATGAGCAACGGCAGTGCGGTCAGAAACATGATCACATACCGGCTCACCTTCTGCAGCCTGCCAAGGGTCAGGAACGCATATCCCATGCATAAGCTCAGCCCCAGTGTCAGGAAGAGCAGTGTAACAAAATAAAGGATGCCGCTCACATTCACCTGCTTTTTAATACGTTCAGGAATTGGCTTACCCAGTGCTTTTGCTTTCAGAATGGGATATCCTTTACCTAAGAGGTAGGTTCCCACATGATGGGAGCAATGTAAGTCTTCTCTGCCCTGAACCGCCAGCTCCAGGCAATCCTTTGCTATCTTTTCCTCCAGCAGCCGGTGGCAAAGTGACAGCTTAACAATCACCCCACGGTACATGCCCCTGGATTCTAAATCCATTTTTGAATAAACACCCTCCGGATCCTGAGACAGAATCTGTTCCAGGCAGGAATAATTCTCAAAAAAAGTCTCCTCGTCCACCTCATTCATATCTCTTAAGCTGACAATCAATGTCCTGATGCTAGTCTCAAGATAAGATTCAATCTTTCCTTCTCCTGTAAATATACCGGAGGTCTTCACCTGTCTATCCCTGGAAGAGAAATGATATTCCAGGTACCTTTGAGTGGAGGCCTCGTCAAAGGACATATTTTTCAGCAAGTATATGACATGGGCATGGAATGAGAAGTTCCGCTTTAAGCTGTCCTCTATTTTACAGAGCAGCGCCGATATATCAGCCGGTCTCTGCTTATCAGCAAGCTTAACCCGGAGAAATTCTTCTGCCTTTGACTTTACATCTATGATACGGAGGATCTCCTCTGCAATCACAATAATTTCTTCAAGGAGGCAAAACCCCAGCACTTCCGGCAAAACCCATATTTCCCTGTCAGTAAGTGGGATCTTCTGCTGATAAGCATTCAGCATTATGGAGACATTTTCTTCACTTAAGTGCCCTCCTGACAGTGACACCATTTTTTTTGCCACTACATAAATGCGGGGAAAGTTACGGAATTCCTTACTCTTAAGTACAGGCAGCACCGCGTAGCTGGTTCCTGAGGTCCTCACTTTCTTAATTTCCCGGTACAGCATCTGGAAATTGTCAAAAAGCCAGCGCGCAGCAGGAATCAGGGAAATGATATCCGTGGATGCGCCTGAGATGGTGTTTCTGATTTTATTTAGTTTTTTATAAGCAGCCTGATTA
>JAEWRS010000075.1 GCA_023398855.1 Bacillota bacterium | reverse complement strand
ATCCAATCCTTTCCAATGTTATCTTTGGCAGATCCTATCTATTTTACCAGAAACCTAAATGGAATATCTTGCTTTTCTCTTAATTTTATCAGTCAATCAGCTTTCTGCAATAGGGCCAATTTACATTCATCGTTGAAATCGTGACATTATCAGACAATGCGCTGGACTCGTGGATCACTGTCATATTCCCGTCGCTCTCCCAACAGAGAAACATGACAACATGGGCGCCATCTCCTGTTCTTAAGATAATATCCCCAGGCTGTAAGTCATCTCTTTGGGTGGGGGTACCGCAGGAGGCCAGACCACCTGTGCTCTCCCATGGCAAACGTTTGTTAAGTGAGGACCAGTATACCCAGTTGATCCAGCCGGAGCAGTCCAGTCCTTTCATGGAACGGCCTTTTTCATCTGGTGATACCAGGGTACCGAACGAGTTTTTATCATAGCCTGGTGATGATGGCTTCCCGCCCCAGTAATAGGGAACCCTGCCCACAGATGACAATGCATAACGGATGAGTTTTTGCCGTTCATCTGAAAGATTTTCAGGAAGCCGGCTCATATAATGATCAATTTGCTCATAGGAAAGAGGGTCAGTAATAAATGAAGGGGAAAGAGTAAAGCCATAACGTTCTGACCAGTCTTGTTTTGAAAGGTTCATCGCGTAAGCTTTGTTTTCCTCCGTCCAACCCTGCCAGTTGCCATTCTCCGTTGTCTCATTTCCAAGAGAATCAAGGGAAAATAGTCCTCTCTTCCAATCGGAAAGCCCTGAAATCACTGCTTTCACATGTAGGTCCACATGCCCGGGACAGTCAGAAGGCAAAGCTGCCTGGGTCTCAGACGGAGTCTCTGTCTTGGCTGCGGCTTCTCTTAGTGCAATGCCAGGGCCGATTTCTTTGGGAGGTGCAGTATCTGCGCTGTCTGAGGCAATCTCTGTCTCAGCAGTGGTCTGGGCAAGTACTTCTGTCTCTGCCTGGGCTGGTGTGGCTGTCTGATCTGATAGGGAGGTATCTGGTTTTTCTTCCAGAGAGCCTTCACAATCATATATATCACTGATGGAATATTGAAAACTGTGAGAGCCTTCCCATAGCTTAAGGGCATAATTTAAAAAAGCATCGTAATCCTCTGGTGCGGTATAATAAAAGTATGTATTGGCCATTGCCATAATTTCCTGAATATTGGATTGAGGAGAAATGGGTTTTCCTTTTTCATTGTAAAATGTGATATCAATCTTGTTAAAAGTTAGTCCCTTGAGCGGTCCGGAGGGCAGCCCCAGGTTTGATGCTGCCTGTTCAGGGCTTTCATCAGCCAGTTGGTAAATGGATGCCAGCCAACCCGAATCCTTGTGGGAAAGGGCTTCTGCGGCCTCTGATCCAAGGCTTTTTTCTTGTCCGTTGCCTTCTCCATAGAGAAATGCAAGATTAAATGTATCAAGAGATGGGACAAAAGGAGCACAAGCTTCTGCTGCAGTTGCAGCAGGAGTTTCCATTAATGCAATTTTTACCGGAAGACTAGTTTTTACTGCCGGTATTGTCTTTTGTTTCTCGCAGGGTAAAGGGTAAGATTGGGAAAATATGCTAAGGCTTGTCCCCATAAGTGCCATGAACATGGCAGCTAAAATCTGTACTCTGACCGATTTCTTTAAATTCATCTGCTATCGTTCCTGTAATATTTTTATAGAATAGAACTATAGCATAATCAGCGGCCAAAATACAGAGTAAAAGATTTAAATGTTTATTAAGATTGATGAAAGAATCAACGGGCAGCAGCTGCTTCCGAGAGAAGCAGAGTGTCTATGGCAACTGCAACTCCGTCGGCGTCGTTGCTTCTGGTTATGAGACGGGCTTTTCTCTTTATCAGTTCAGATGCGTTGCTCATTGCTATGCTATAGCCTATTGGAAGGGTCAGCATGGAAAGATCGTTCTCACTGTCCCCTATTGCAAGAATTTCTCTGGGGAGGATTCCGGTATTTGCTGCATACTCCATGAGAGCAGACCCTTTCTGCGCTTTTATATGAGTTAACTCTAAGTTGGAGGGAGCGGATGATGCGATAGAGACCCCTTCTTCCATTTCCAGGGAAATGCGGATCTGTTTTAATACTTCCGGATCTTCATGGACAACAGACATTTTGTAAATATCACAGGATGAATCCAGAATTGCTTCCTCCGTGGTAAAATGAAATCTCTGTACAATGGTATCATAGGTATGCTCATCAGAGATCATGGGGAGAAAAATCTTTTCTTCAAAGCTTTTACGGAATTCTTCCATGGTGGAGGTGGTACTGCTTCCCCTTTCTGTCATAAAATCATACAGCACCGGAAATGGACGGCAGATGCTGAGAATGCGGCTGACCTGTTTTTTTGCCAGCGGCTGTTTCCGCTGCTGCTGCCCTCTGCTGTCAAAAACAGCAGCACCGTTCATGCAGATGATATCACAGGAGATCCCGGCTTCCTCTAAGGGAAGGGAAGCATCTGCAAAGTTTCTGCCTGTGCAGACTATAAAATTAATGTTTTTCCTCTTGAGAGCTTCTATTGCGGCAATGTTTAATGCAGATATCTTTCCATATCGGTTTAAAAGAGTTCCATCCATGTCAGATGCTACTAATCGTATCATGTAATCTTCCTTTCTTATTTGCTATTTCTTTTGCATGTCAGGTTCATCAGTAACTATGGAGCGGATTTCCTGAGTGCACCTTATATTCATTTTATAGAATCCATGTAAAATGAAAAAGAATCTTTTTGTAAAATGAATGTAAATCATGGTATTGACGCACAAACAATCACAAGATATAATAAACTAGATTTATGAAGGAGGCATAAATATCTATAGCAAAGCTAAGCGCCATGACCTTTTGATACGAGCGTGAACATTTTTCCTTGAAAAGTGGTATCAGAGGTTGACGAGGTGAAGGGTTATCGAATATTCGGCGGATGCCCTTCCATGCCCCTCCGGGCGTGTATCCTACGTTAAATATGCAGGTAACTGCAAAACAAACACGTTGGAACCGGAGATATCATCGGATGTGATAACAGACAAAAGCTGCTGTTTTTAAATTGAGCCAGACAGCCTGTTTTTTGTTGCCATTTTCAAAGGACATATGCAAAACTAAAACGAATATATAAGGAGATTAAAAAATATGTGTGGAATTATTGGATATACCGGACCTTTAGATTCAAAAAAGATATTGCTTGATGGACTATCCCAACTGGAATACAGGGGGTATGACAGCGCAGGAGTTGCTCTGTTTATGGAGAATTCCCATATACGCCTGGTGCGGCATACAGGAAAAGTGTCTAATTTAAAGGAAGAATGTAAAAAAATCACAACCGTGTCCCATTGCGGTCTTGGACATACCAGATGGGCAACCCACGGAGGAGTGACAACGCAGAACACACATCCCCATCAGGCCGGACGGGTTACCCTGGTTCATAACGGCATTATAGAAAATTATCATCAGCTGACCATGGATTTTCATCTGGAAGGGAAGCTGCGGTCCGAAACCGACAGCGAGGTGGCTGCCTGGGTTTTGGAAAGTATTTACCAGGGAGATCCTGTGGAGGCTATTTCTAAGTTTGTTTCCTTCCTAAAGGGTTCTTACAGCTTTTGCGTAATGTTTGAGGATCATCCGGGTGAAATTTATGCCATTCGAAATGTCAGCCCGCTGGTTGTAGCCTATACCCGGTCCGGTTCTTTTGTGGCCTCAGATTTAACTGCCCTCATTCCGTATACCAGGCAGTATTTTGTGGTTCCTGAAGATCATATTGTTAAGCTTACCTCCTACAAGGTCCACCTTTACAACTTAAAACGGCAGGAAGAAGTTCCTGAGATCATGGAGGTAAACTGGAACATGGATGCTGCCATGAAAAATGGTTTCCCTCATTTCATGCTAAAAGAGATCCATGAACAGCCAGAGGCTCTTAAAAACACCATATTGCCCCGGCTGGTTAAAGGGCTTCCGGATTTTGGAGATGACGGTATCCCGGATTCTGCGCTGGAACAGTGCAGCCAGGTCCACATCGTGGCATGCGGGACGGCCATGCATGCGGGGATGGTGGCCAGAGCTCTGATGGAACCATTGTTAAGGATTCCTGTAACGGTTTCCATTGCTTCCGAATTCCGTTATGAAGAGCCTCTTATTGATAATAAAACCCTTGTCATTATTATATCCCAGTCAGGAGAAACCATTGATACCCTGGCAGCCTTGCGGCTGGCAAAGGCCTTCGGTGCTTCCACTCTTTCTGTTGTCAATGTAAAAGGCTCCACAATAGCCAGGGAAAGCGACTATGTCCTATATACCCATGCTGGTCCGGAAATTGCGGTTGCCAGTACCAAGGCATATTCTGTTCAGCTGGCGGCCCTTTACATGGTATGCTGCCGGATGGCTTTTGTCCGGGGAAAATACAACCATGAAGAAGCAGAGAATTTTATAAAAGAGCTCCTTGATGCCATACCGGCTATGGAAGCAATGATTGAAAAAAGAGATGAAGTAAAAGCTTTGGTAACCCACTTGATCAATGAACCAGATGCCTTTTTTATAGGACGTGGGCTGGATTATGCCTTTTCCCTGGAAGGTGCCTTAAAATTAAAGGAGATTTCCTATATCCATGCAGAGGCCTATGCTGCCGGGGAATTAAAGCACGGAACCATTGCTCTTATTACGGATCAGGTCCCTGTTATCGCTATTGTAACCCAGGAAAAAATTTTTTCTAAGACAATCTCCAATATCCGGGAAGTAAAGGCAAGAGGTGCATTTGTTATTTTACTTACAAAGGAACGGTCAAAGGTTGCCCCGGGGATTGCTGATGTCCAGATTAATATCCCGGAGATTGGTGACAGATTTACCGTATTCCCCATTGCTGTTGTCCTGCAGCTCATTGCCTATTATGCTTCTGTGGGAAAGAACTTAGATGTGGATCAGCCCAGGAAT
>JAEWRS010000513.1 GCA_023398855.1 Bacillota bacterium | reverse complement strand
GGATCCGCCGTATCAAGTCCGCCTACTGATATTGGTGCCGCAAAGTTAATGGAGAGAAATGTTATGATGCCATACTCACTGAACACATCGGCTATATGTTTGATTTTCTTTAAATTTTCCCCGATTAAAAAAAACGTTTCTATTTTATGTACATTGACATTATTGACTGATACGGCATTGATTCCTGTGCTCGCAAGCAGTCTTGCATAGGAACGGACGATCTCCATATCTTCTCTGAATTTGTTTTTGTCATAAAAAATCGACTCTCCAGCGTAACCGCGCTCAACGGAACCATCGAAATTATCCCAATGGTTTATCATGCGGATGCTTTGGTCTGGCTTGCTCTGAAAGGGGAATCTCTCTTTAGTAAGCAGTGCGCGGTGCAGGGCAAATATTCCATAGAGCAGGCCCTTCTCAGATGCAGCTGTTACAGAATAGCCTGCTTTTGTCTTTCTCACCTCATATCCGTCTAAAGCATCGTCACTTACCAGCGATAACACCAAAGAAGATTCCGCATTATCCGACGGCACTGCTCCTTCAAACAGCCGGGGCAGTTCTCTCTCTATTGTTTTCATAACAATGCTGCCTGTTTTGTCTTTGATATAGTAACTGGATATATCTGGCCGGTGCACTTTCCTTTTCAGCCAGCACTGATCCCTTGTCTTTGAATTCACTTATGTTCCTCCAGATTTCCCGTTTGTTTCAGGACTGATTCCCCCTTTTCCCCAGTCCCATAATTTCCTCTCGTAAAACAGTTCTACGGTTGCTGTGACATTTTTAATAAATAAACGTTTATTATGCCCTTCATTTTAGCTAAATTATCCAATTTTGTGAATGTATTATTAAAATACTATTTGTAGTTTTTAAATATATTTTTACTTTGCATTCTCTATTGCACAACTTTACTGAACAAGATATACTAAATGTACCAGAAAATGTATATCAGGAATGATCACCATATTTTTTTTCAAACCGTGATAAAAATAACAGGAGGTGCGGTTTATGGAGGTGGATTTTGATAATATGATTCCCGAACTGCACTACTACATCCACAGAACATGTACTTCCAGCTGGAAGATAGACCCTGATTGCATTCCTTTCATTGACATTACATACGTCATAGCAGGGAAGGCCAGATACTTTATAGACGGAACAGAATATGTGGTAAAAAAAGGGGATTTGATCTGCATACCTAAGGGCACTCACAGGGCAGCTGTCAGCGTCCCTGAGGACCTGATGGAATGTTACTCCACGAACCTTTTCCTCAGAGACCAAAAAGGTGATGATGTCTCCCTTCCCCTGGACCTGGTCAGCCATATAGGCAGCGTTCCTCAGCTCATTTCATGTTTCCATGAAATCCACGAAGAGTGGCTGAAGCGTGAGTTTGGTTATAAACTGAAGGTCAAGGCCAGCATGTGCCTGATTCTTTACCATATACTGGATCTCCTTTTCAATGAAAACAGGATCAGCAATAAAGATATCAGGATCATTAACAGCATTCGCTATATGAGCACTCATTTTGCAGAAGAAGTAAGCATTGATACCATGGCAGCTCTGTTCCATATTCATCCTGTTTATTACGGAAATCTCTTTAAAAAAAACATTGGCATAACATTCAAACAATACCTCATATCACTTCGGCTGAATCATGCGGAAAATATGCTGAGGAGTGGTGAGGGCAATGTGGGAGATGCTGCTCTCCAAAGTGGATTTTCTGATATATATTATTTTTCAAAGCTATTTAAAGAGAAAAAAGGGATTCCGCCTTCAAAACTGCTCCCAACGGTAAGCAAGAAACATTTTGAGAAATATGAGTAACGGAGGCAGCAATTCTCACATGATGCTGCCTTAAGCACCAAGTATCATAAACATTATAATTTGCAAATAATTTCTGGAGGTATTATATGTATTATAAGCAATACGGAAACACCGATATGAAGGTATCAGCCATTGGCATGGGTTGTATGAGATATAACGATGATGATGTCAAATCAGGAAATTTTGAAAAATGTGCAGAAGTTGCCCTGTATGCCCATGAAAAAGGCATCAACTATTTTGATACTGCTCCATTTTACTGCGATGATAAAAGCGAGATCATTACCGGCTTAGCTCTTTCCCAGCTCCCAAGAGACAGTTACTATATTTCCTCAAAAACCAATATGGGCACAGCAGGCGGCAATTGTAAAGAATCAGACTTCCGCCGAAGGCTGGAAACCACACTTAACCGGCTGAAAGTGGATTATCTGGACTTTTATCATTTGTGGTGCATACTCAGTCTGGATTCCTTCTCCAAAGAGGTGGATACTCTTTACTCATTTTTTGAGAAAGCCAAATCAGAAGGATTGATCCGTAATATCGTATTTTCTTCCCATATGCAGGGCAATGAGCTGGAGGCTGCTGTTTCTTCCAATTTATTTAAAGGAATGCTCATTGGATACAATGCCCTCAATTACCGCTTCCGCCAGACTGGCATCAAAGCCGCTTATGACAATGGTATGGGTGTTGTTGTTATGAATCCATTAGGCGGCGGTCTGATACCAGGAAACCCAGACACATTCCGGTATCTCACTGACGGTACCGACCTTACTGTCGCACAGGCCGCCTTAAATTTCGTAGCCTCCCACAAAGAGATAACAATCACCCTGGCAGGCTGCACCACAAAAGCTCATGTAGATGATGCTGTTACGGCCGTGGAAAACTTACGGGAACGTCCGGCCGCTGAAATTTATGAAGAATTCGAGAATAAGGGGATGGTCATCAACGATCTGTGTACTGGCTGCGGATACTGCAAGCACTGTCCCAAGGACATTGATATTCCTAAATTCATGGATGCTTATAACATGAAGTTACTGGGAAATGACATGTTTGATCGGCTGAAAGGTCATTGGCAGATAGCGAAAGACTCTGCCGGCACCTGCATCCAATGCGGTAAATGTGAGAAACTGTGCACACAGCATCTGCCTATTATACAAAGACTGAGTGAGATTGCAGGGTAAAGATTAATGTTTAGACTTCAGTGTTTTTACAAGAAAGAATCCCGCTTGCGGGATTCTCCGCCTGCGGCGGGTCGCCTCGGCGACATCCAACCGTACCGCCGCAGTGCAATCCTCCCGGAGGGTTTTTATCGTATAGGACGAACTTTCCTATACGATAAAAAAACATGGCCCCATTGACTGGGGCCTGAAATATACCATGATTGGAGTGATACTTATGAACATCGTACTATTAGAATCTCTGGGTATTCCGGACAGCCTGTTAAACGAATATGCAAAGCCACTGATTGAGGCCGGTCACTATTTCGCCGCCTATCAGAAAGATACCGATCCTGAGATACAGATCCAGCGGGCCAGACAGGCTGATGTTATTATGATCGCCAACATGCCTCTTTCAGGACAGGTAATATCTGCCTGCGAACACTTAAAATTCATAGATGTTGCATTTACAGGCGTTGACCATGTAGACTTAGAAGCCGCCAGGTCAAGAGGAATTAAGGTCAGCAATGCGGCCGGATATTCCACAGAGGCAGTGGCTGAGCTTACGATCTGCCTCATTCTCTCTCTCCTGCGCAATGTGCCCCAGGTGGAATCCCGCTGCAGAGAAGGAAAAACAAAAGACGGACTGGTGGGCTGTGAGCTTATGGGTAAGACTGTAGGTATCATAGGTGCCGGCGCCATCGGCATTCGGACCGCACAGCTTTGTTCTGCCTTTGGTTGTAAGATTCTGGGATACAAACGCCGCCTGACAGGGAACGAGCCTTCCTTCATTGAATTCACAACCCTTGATGAGCTTCTGTCACGAGCAGATATTGTAAGCCTTCATTGTCCATTAAACAATGACTCGCTCAATTTAATAAATAAAGAAGCCATTGGAAAAATGAAAAGGGGCGCTTATTTAATTAACGCTTCCAGAGGTCCTGTGGTGGATTCCAATGCTTTGGCTGAAGCCTTAAACAACGGATACCTTTCCGGCGCCGGTATTGATGTCTTTGAAACAGAACCGCCCCTGGACACGGCTCATCCTCTTCTTACAAGCAAAAATACAATCGTTACTCCTCATGTGGCCTTTGCCTCAGCGCAATCCATGGAGGCCAGGGCAAATATCGTATTTGACAATATTACAAACTGGATGAAAGGGTGTCAGTCAAACATTATTTTATAGGACAAAATCAGACTGAAAATTGGAAAATTTCATGTTTTATTTGCACAAATAAAGCTTGTAATTCAGAATCATCGTGCTATAATTTATTCATGGGGATATAGCTCAGCTGGGAGAGCGATGCGTTCGCAACGCATAGGTCACGAGTTCGAGTCTCGCTATCTCCATGAT